>JAFWEL010000130.1 GCA_017512905.1 Clostridia bacterium | reverse complement strand
GTTGTCGTCCCAGCCGTGCTCGTCGTCGCCGATCAGCAGGCGCTTGGGGTCGGTGGACAGGGTGGTCTTGCCGGTGCCGGACAGGCCGAAGAAGATGGCGGTGTTCTCGCCGTTCATGTCGGTGTTGGCGGAGCAGTGCATCGCGGCGATGCCCTTCAGGGGCAGGTAGTAGTTCATCATGGAGAACATGCCCTTCTTCATCTCGCCACCGTACCAGGTGTTGATGATGACCTGCTCACGGCTGGACACGTTGAAGGCCACGACGGTCTCGGAATTCAGGCCCAGCTCCTTGTAGTTCTCGCACTTGGCCTTGGAGGCGGTGTAGACCACGAAGTCGGGGGTGAAGTCCTTCAGCTCGTCGGCAGTGGGCTTGATGAACATGTTGGTCACGAAGTGGGCCTGCCAGGCGACCTCCATGATGAAGCGGATGGCCATGCGGGTGTCCTTGTTGGCGCCGCAGAAGGCGTCCACGACGTACAGCTTCTTGCCGCCGGACAGCTGATCCTTGGCCAGCTTCTTGACGACCTCCCAGGTCTCTTCGGTCATGGGATGGTTGTCGTTCTTGTAGCCCTCGGTGGTCCACCAGACGGTGTCCTTGCTGTTCTCGTCCATGACGATGTACTTGTCCTTGGGGGAGCGGCCGGTGTAGATGCCGGTCATCACGTTCACGGCGCCCAGCTCGGTATTTACGCCCACGTCATAGCCGGTGAGGGACGGATCCATCTCGGCCTCGTAGAGGTATTCGTAGGAAGGATTGTACACGATCTCAGTCGTGCCGGTAATGCCGTATTTGGTCAGATCGATATTCGCCATGATCTATTTACCTCTTTCTCCTTGGATTTGGGATAAGTATAGCACAACCGAGTTGTTGCGTCAATCACAGGGCGGCGAATTGCGACGAAATTTAAACTATATATAGCATAAGATGTGGCTGTGCGTGCAGCCGCTTTTATGTACCGAAATTGACACGAAAAAGCCTGAAATATTAAAATAAAAGACTTTAAGTATTGACGAAAATAATATGGAAATGTTATAAAATTCGAAATTCATATGCCCTCCCTGGGATATTCATATAATGTTAAAATTTCTCGGGGGGGGTATGGCGGACTGGAAAACGGTCGCATACCCCATTGCACCGCTTTTCCTCCGCACGCATGAACCGGAGCAACCGACTTCCGGGGTGCGCGCTGTTTTTTGTCTTTCCAAGCCGAACGAACGAGAGGAAAGGATGGGTACGAATATGATGAACCGCAATTGGAAGCTGCTGGGCCTCTGGCTGGCCCTGGCATTGCTCTGCGCCTGCCTGCTTGGGGGCGCGGCGCTGGCGCAGGACGCAGAGCCGTCCGTATCTTTGCGCGTTGAAGACGTGCAGATTAAGAATGGCCAGGTGAACGGCAGGTCTGAGTACAAGGTTTATGTTGACCTTGAGAATACGAATACCTTTGAGATGGCCTGGTTGACCAATCCTGAAGGAGTGCCTGATGAGAATGATTGGCATGAGCATAACGGCAGGGTTTATACGCCTTCCGAGAACGGAGACATGGTTGAAAACGGCAGCTATCGCATCGGCCAGAACCACGGCCAGCCCGACACGATTGCCGTGTATGCGTTGGTTCAGCTGGACGATAGCGAGGATTGGATTATGCCATCAGCTACAATACGAAGGCCGAGGCCATTGGCGCGTACAAGCTGACGGTCACCGGCAAGGGCAGCTACAGCGGTTCCGTGGAAGTGACCTTCAATATTATCCCGAAGGCCACGGCCTTCTCCAAGGTGAAGGCCGGCAAGCAGCAGGTCACCCTGAAGTGGAAGAATCCCAAGAACATCACCGGCTACGAGATCCAGTATGCCCTGAAGAAGGATTTCTCCGACGGCAAGACGGTGACGATCAAGAAAGCCAAGACCCTCACCACGACCATCAAGAAGCTGAAGGCCAAGAAGACCTATTACGTGCGCATCCGGACCTATACCACCGTCAAGAAGCAGGGAACCTTCTATTCCGCCTGGTCCAAGGCAAAGACGGTGAAGGTGAGGGCCGGCAGCGCGAAAAACGAATTTAATGAAGAGGATTTCGAGGACGCGCCGCAGCTTGATATGACCGGCATCGACTTTGACATCGATGAGGATATCGGCGGGGAGATCGACGTGGCCTCCGAGATTGAGCTATCCATGAACTAAACGCCCATCGGGCGATGCCCTTTACGGGTTGCGCCAACCGCTGGTTCCGGGCATGATTCAGGCGACAATATGCCATCATTGCCGCCTGCCCGGACCAGCGCTCCCTCAAACAGCCTCCTGACTGCGGCTATGCTCCGACAGGCAGGAGGCTTTCCGGTTTTTGGCTGCCTCGCGATGAAAAAGTATGACGCGAGTTTACATGAAACGGTTGACATCGTCCGGGCATGCGCTTATAATTCAAAATGAAATTGAAATCTGAATTCAAATATTATGCCAGGGGGTAGGTTGATTCTTATGAAGCGCATGGCTGTTCTGTTGGTGTTGGCGCTTGTGATGTCGGTCCTTCCGGTCGCGGCGGAGGGAAGGCTCAATGTGGTCGCCACCAACTTTCCCTGTTATGATTTCGCCCGCCAGGTGGTGGGGGATCGGGGCACGGTGACGCTGCTGATCAAACCGGGCGTTGAGGTTCATTCTTACGAGCCCACCCCGGCAGACATCATCGCCATCGGGGAGGCCGACCTGTTCGCCTACATCGGCGGCGAGGGGGATGCCTGGGCCGATAACATCCTCTCGGGCTTTGACGGCGGCGACGCCCCGGCCACCCTGCGAATGATGGACGCGGTGAGCCTCCTGGAGGAGGAGGGCGACGACGATCATGACGCCCACGACGCTCCGGAATACGACGAGCACATCTGGACCAGCCCGAAGAACGCCATGGCCATGGTCCAGGCAATGGCGGACGCGCTCTGTGCTATCGACGCAGACAACGCCGACGCCTATCGCGCCTCGTCGGAGGCTTATATCGGCGAGATCGCCGCTCTGGATGCCGCCTTTGAAGAAGTGGTTAAAAACGGCGCGCGGCGGGAGCTGGTGTTTGCCGACCGCTTTCCGTTCCTGTACTTTACCCGGGCCTATGGCCTGGACTACGTGTCGGCCTTTCCCTCCTGCACCGCGGACACCGAGCCCACGCCCCAGATCCTGCTGACGCTGATCCAGCGCGTGGTGGGGGACCATATTCCCGTGGTGTACGCCATCGAGCTGAGCACCCAGGCGGTGGCGAAGACAGTGGCCGAGGAGACCGGAGCCGGGATACTCACTCTCCATTCGATGCAGACCGTCACCCAGGACGAGTTCGACGCCGGCGAGACCTACGTCAGCATCATGACGCGCAACCTCGAGGCGGTCAGGAAGGGGCTGGAATGATGCGCGGCGCTTACAACACCCGCCAGAAGCGGGAGCTGCAAAAGTTCCTGATGGAGCGCAGCATGCAGCACTTTTCGGTGGACGAGGTGGTTTTTGAAATGCGCGACCGGGGGGAGAAGATCGGTCGTTCCACCGTCTACCGGTATCTCGAACAGCTGGCCGAGCAGGGCAGCGTTCGCAAATACCCGGGGGTCGAGGGCGTCACCCAGTACCAGCACGTGGAGGACGCCGCCAGCTGCAACGGCCACTTCCACATGCTTTGCAGCCGGTGCGGCAACCTGATGCATGTGGATTGCAGCCTGATGGGCGTCATGGCGGAGCACCTGATGGCCGAGCACGGCTTCCGGCTGGACCCGAGGGAAACCATGCTGGTGGGCGTGTGCGAAAAATGCCGGGAGGACGGCGGAGAGGCGGTGGAGCATGGCGCTGATTGCCATGAAGGATGTCACCATTGCCTTTGAGGGCGTCGTGGCGGTGGAGCGGGTCAGCTTCCAGGTGAACCCCGGGGATTACCTGGTGATCGTGGGGGAGAACGGTTCCGGCAAGAGCACGCTGATGCGGGCGATGCTGGGCCTGGTGCGCCCCCGCGGCGGCAGCATCACCTATGGCGACGGCCTGACCCGGGAGCGCATCGGCTACCTGCCCCAGCAGACCGCCGCCCAGCGGGATTTCCCCGCCTCGGTGGAGGAGGTGGTGCTGTCCGGATGCGTCAATCGCATGGGTCGACGCTTCTTCTACAACCGGGCGGACCGGTCGAAGGCCGAAGCCAACATGGCCCTGCTGGACGTGACCCGGCTCAAGAAGAAATCCTATCGCACGCTCTCCGGCGGCCAGCAGCAGCGGACGCTGCTGGCCAGGGCGCTGTGCGCCACGGATACGCTGCTGCTGCTGGACGAACCGGTGACCGGCCTGGACCCGGCGGCGGCGGCGGAGTTCTATGACGTGATCCGCAGCCTGAACCGGAAGCACGGCGTGGCGGTGGTGATGGTCTCCCACGACCTGGGCGGCGCAATGCGCGACGCCAACAGGGTGCTGGTGATGAACCGGGGCATGGATTTCTTCGGGGATGTGGAGGAATACCGCACCGGGTTCGCGGAGAGGACGGTGGAAGCCCGTGGCTGATATGCTGCAAAAACTATTCGCCCGTCCCGACGAGTCCGGCGAGACCCGGCATCGCCGGTACAAGGCCGTCGCGCTGTGGACGCTGCTGGCCCTGGCACTGATCTGGACGCTGTTCAATTTGCGCGCCATAGGCGGCGCTTTCGCCGAATTCGGCACCTATCTGGGCTATAAATTCATCCAGCGGGCCCTGGTGGTGGGCGCGCTGGTTTCCCTGTGCGCGTCCCTGCTGGGCGTGACGCTGGTGCTGAAGCACTATTCGATGATCGGCGACGGCCTGTCCCACGTGGGCTTTGGCTCGCTGACCATCGCCATGGCCCTGGGCTTCGTCACCGCTGACAGCCTGCCCGCCTTTTTGCCCGCGGGGCTGCGCGGGGGGATAACAGCGCTTTGCAAGGGCATCGCGGCCAACCCGATGCCCTTCACACTGGTGGTGGTGGTGCTCTGCGCGTTCCTTTTATTGCGCATCAGCGAGCGCAGCCGCATGCGGGGGGATTCGGCCATCGCGCTGATCTCCACCAGCGCCCTGGCGGCGGGCGTGATCGTCACCAGCATGACCAGCGGCATGAACGTGGACGTGTACAACTACATGTTTGGCTCGATCCTGGCCATGAGCGCTTCGGACGTGTATGTCTCGCTGGCGCTGTCGGCGGTGGTGCTGGTGCTGTTCGTGCTGTTCTATCCCCGGATATTCGCCGTCACCTTCGACGAGGCCTTTGCCCGGGCCACCGGCGTGAAGGCCGGGGCGTACAACATGCTGATCGCGCTGCTGACGGCGCTGACGGTGGTGGTGGGCATGCGCATGATGGGCACGCTGCTGATCTCCAGCCTGATCATCTTCCCGGCGCTGTCGTCGATGAGGCTGTTTTCCCGCTTCAAGGCGGTCACCGTCTGCGCGGCCATCGTGTCGGTGGTCTGCTTCGCGGTGGGCATGCTGCTCTCCTGCGTGTATTCCCTGCCCACCGGCGCGGGCATCGTGGCGGTGAACCTGTTCGTGTTCATACTCTTTTCCGCCATCGGCGCGGTCCGTGCCTGAGGTTTTGGAATTAACACCGGCGATATATAATAGATGTGGCGGTCTGGAGGCCGCCGCTACATTGATGGAACTGGCGTTCAACGAACGCTCAGTGGAACTATTGGAATCTTCGGAGGAAGAAATGGCTCAGACTTATACCGCGAATGACATACAGGTCCTGGAGGGACTGGACGCCGTGCGCATGCGGCCGGGCATGTACATCGGCTCCACCGGCCCGCGGGGCCTTCACCATATGATCTGGGAGATCGTTGACAACGCCATCGACGAGGCGGCCAACGGCTTCGCCAGCGAGATCAACGTCACCCTGAAGAAGGACGGCTCCTGCGAGGTCAGCGACAACGGCCGCGGGGTGCCGGTGGACATCCACCCCAAGCTGGGGGTCTCCGCCGTGGAGGTAGTCTATACCCAGCTTCACGCCGGCGGTAAGTTCTCCGACAAGAATTACGCCTACTCCGGTGGCCTGCACGGCGTTGGCGCGTCGGTGGTGAACGCCCTGTCCGAGTGGATGGTGGTGGACGTGTACAAGGACTACAGCCACTACCAGCAGCGCTTTGAATCGGTGCCCGACCCCAAGACCGGCAAGATCGTCAGCGGCAAACCCGTGGCGCCGCTGCAAAAGCTGGGCAACACACGCAAGCGGGGCACCGTGGTGTGCTTCAAGCCCGACGCCCGGGTGTTCCAGGAGGTCAACTTCAATTCCGACACCGTGCGCCGCCGCATCCGCGAGCTGGCCTATCTGAACAAGGGCGTCAAGTTCGTGTTCACCGACGAGCGAATCAAGGACCCGGACAAGCGGGTCTATGAATACTGCTACGAGGGCGGCATTGCCGACTTCGTGCAGTACCTGAACGCCGACAAGAACACCATTACCGACCCCATCGTGTTTGAGGCCACGAAGGACGGCACCCTGGTGCGGGTGGCGATCCAGTACACCGATTCCTATACCGACACCATCGCCTCCTTCGTGAACAACATCCCCACCAACGAGGGCGGCTACCACGAGATCGGCTTCAAGGCCGCGGTGACCAAGGCGTTCAACGACTACGCCCGCCGCCAGGGTCTTCTGAAGGAAAAGGACAACAACCTGGCCGGCGACGACTTCCGGGAGGGCATGACGGCCATCATCTACGCCGGCGTCAAGAACCCGGAGTTCGAGGGCCAGACCAAGGGCCGCCTGGGCAACACCGAGGTGCGCCCCATCTTCGAGGCGGTGTGCCAGGAGCAGCTGTCCATCTACCTGGACGACCTGAAGAACCAGGCCTTCGCCCAGAAGATCATCGCCAAGGCCATCACCGCCGCCAAAGCCCGGGAGGCGGCCCGCAAGGCCAAGGCCAACATCCGCGCCGTGGGTCAGCTGGAGGCCGCGCCGCTGGTGGGCAAGCTGTCCAGCTGCACCGGCAAGAAGCCGGAGCTGAACGAGCTGTTTATCGTCGAGGGCGATTCCGCGGGCGGCAGCGCCAAGCAGGGTCGCGATCGCCGCTTCCAGGCCATCCTGCCGCTGCGGGGCAAGCCGCTGAACGTGGAAAAAAAGCGCCTGGAGCAGGTGCTTCAGAACGAGGAGTTCCGCAGCATCATCACCGCCCTGGGCACCAGCATCGAGGACGACTTCGACATCTCCAAGCTCAAGTACAACAAGGTCATCATCCTCTCCGATGCCGACCAGGACGGCGCTCACATCCGCGCCATCCTGCTGACCTTCTTCTACCGCTACATGCGCCCGCTGATTACCGAGGGCCACGTCTACATCGGCATGCCGCCGCTGTATAAAGTTGCCAAGGGCGACAAGGTCATCTACTGCTACGACGACAACGCCCTGCCCCCGGCCATCCGGAAGATCGGCAAGGGCTACACCCTGCAGCGCTACAAGGGCCTGGGCGAGATGAACCCGGAGCAGCTGTGGGAGACCACCATGAACCCCGACGGCCGCAAGCTGATGCAGGTGGGCATCGAGGACTTCGTCGAGGTGGAGCGCCGGGTGACGATCCTGATGGGCGACAAGGTGGAGCCCCGCCGGGAATACATCAGCCAGTACGCCAACTTTAATAAAGAGGATAACTTCGTTCCGGTGAACGAGAGCACGAGGGAACAGGGATAGCGGCTGACGCTTAGGTACCCTAAAGGACTCGCTTCGCTTCGCGGCGATGCGCCGCCCGTCCTTTCAGCATATCGATAAGGAGCAAATCCATGGCAAGGAAGAAGAAGGAAGAACCGGTCCAGCACAAGCCGGAGGAGATCATCCAGCGCAACATGGAGGACGTGATGCACGAATCCATGATGCCCTACTCGGAGCATGTCATACTGGAGCGCGCGCTGCCGAGGGTGGAGGACGGCCTGAAGCCGGTGCAGCGGCGCATACTGTTCACGATGCACGAGCTGGGCAACACCCCCGACAAGCCCCACCGAAAGTGCGCCCGCATCGTGGGCGACTGCCTGGGCAAATACCATCCCCACGGCGACAGCTCGGTCTACGACGCGCTGGCCCGCATGGCCCAGCCCTTCGTGATGCGCACCATGCTGGTGGACGGCCACGGCAATTTCGGCTCCATCGACGGCGACAGCCCCGCCGCCATGCGCTACACCGAGGCCCGCATGACCGAGGCCGCCATGGCCATGCTCCGGGACATCGAGAAGGACACTGTGGGCTTCCACCTGAACTTCGACGACACCCAGAGGGAGCCGGACCTGCTGCCCGCCCGCTTCCCGAACCTGCTGGTGAACGGGGCCAACGGCATCGCCGTGGGCCTGGCCACGTCCATACCGCCCCACAACCTGGGGGAGGCCATCGACGCGGTGGTGGCCCAGATCGACAAGCCGAAGATCACCACGGCGGAGCTGATGCAGATCATGCCCGCCCCGGATTTTCCCACGGGCGGTGTGCTGGCGCGGGACGCCGAGCTGGTGCAGGCCTATGAGACCGGTCGGGGCAAGCTGAAGGTGCGGGCGAAGGTGCACATCGAGGACGGCACGGCCGGCCGGAAGCTGATCGTGGTGGACGAGGTGCCCTACCAGGTCAACAAGGCTGCCATGCTGGAAAAGGTGCTGCGGGTCAGCGAGGAGAAGAAGGGCATCTTCTCCGGCATCTACGACATCCGGGATGAATCCGACCGCATGGGCATGCGCGCCGTCGTCGAGGTCAAAAAGGACGCCGACCCCGAGAAGATCCTGAACGCGCTGTATAAATATACGGACTTCCAGACCACGTTTGGCGTGAACATGGTGGCCATCGCCGAGGGCAAGCCCCGGCAGATGGGCATCAAACAGATGATCGGCTATTACATCGACCACCAGAAGGACGTGGTCACCCGGCGCACGAAGTACGACCTGCAGCAGGCCGAGGCCCGGGCCCACATCCTGGAGGGCCTGATCATCGCCGTGGACAACCTGGACGAGGTCATCCGGCTCATTCGAAGCAGCAAGACCCCCAAGGAGGCCAGGGACCGGCTGATGCAGCGCTTTGAGCTGACCCAGATCCAGGCCCAGGCCATACTGGATATGCGCCTGCAGCGTCTGACCAACCTGGAGGTGCTTTCCCTCCGGAAGGAATACGAGGACCTCTTAAAGCTGATTGCCGGCCTGAAGGCCATACTCGGCAGCGAGAGGAAGCTGCTGGGCGTCATCAAGAAGGAGCTGGGGGAGGTCCGCGACAAATTCGCCGATCCCCGCCGCACCCAGCTGGTGGACTCCTTCGAGGAGATCGTCATCGAGGAGGAAAAGCCCGTCGCCGATGAGACGGTGGTGGTGCTGACCCAGGCCGGCTTTGTCAAGCGCATGGCCCCGAAGCTGTTCGACAAGGCCGTGTCGGGCGGCGAGTTCACCGATCCGCCCCGCCAGGCCATCCGAACGATGACGGACGCGAAGCTGCTGTTCTTCACCGATGTGGGCAACGCCTTTATCCTGGCGGCGGACAGGATCGTCGAAGCGGCCAAGGCAAAAGACCGCGGTCTGCCCCTGGGCGGCGTGCTGGCGGGCCTTGAAACCGACGAGAGTCTGGTTGCGCTGATCGAGGCGGGGGATTGGTCCGGCGAATTGATGTTTGTCACCCGGAAGGGCCTGACCAAGCGCACGGCCCTGGCGGAATACAACGTGCGCAAGTCCAAATTCGCCGCGATGAACCTGAAGAACGAGGACAGACTGATGTCGGTTTTGCGTCCCGGCGATTCCGACAGCGTGCTGCTGCTGAGCCGCAGCGGCATGGCGATCCACTATGCCCTGGAGGAGGTCTCGGTAATCGGCCGGACGGCTGCGGGCGTCAAGGCGATGACGCTGTCGGCGGACGACGAGGTGGCCTTCGCCTTCGTCCACAACAGCGAGGGCGAGATCGTGATGATCTCGGACATGGGCTATATGAAGCGCTGCCTGCTGATCGACTTCGACCGCCAGGCCCGGGGCGGCAAGGGCGTGAAGGCCTTCAACTTCCTGAAGAGCGGCGTCAACGGCACGTCCATCGCCGGGGCGCTGATCGTCACCGAGCCCTTCCGCTTCAACATCGTCCAGAAGCACGGTACGACCACGACGTGCTTCACCGAGGACGTGGCCATCGAACCCCGCACCGGCCGGGGACAGCCCTATGTGGTGGTGGTGATGGACGACGTGGTGACGGAGCTGGTGAGGGCGTAGGTACGCCCGGTGCTGCGGCGCCCGCGCATTCACAGTACGATTTCGGTAGACTAATCCGCTATTGTTGTTATAGAATAAACACAGTGTTTCGGCGCTGTGTTTATTTTTATCTGTTCAGCTGGGTAAATTCTGATGTGGCGGGATGTTGGTGACGGCTGCTTCTGTGGTCCGCTTCAACGCCCCGCCAAATCAGAATTTGACTGCGAATGGACAGTGACTTTGCCTGACTGGATTGATACCTATATTATCTCGGGGGATACGGATATGCGCTACGAATGGATGGACGGCTACCTGCTTTCCAAGCGGGCCGTGACGAAGGATTTGCAGCCGGAGTGGAACTGGATACGCTACAAGATCGGGGACAAGATGTTTGCCGCGATACTGCTGGACGATGACGACAAGCCCGTTTACATCAATCTGAAGCTGGAACCCACCGAGGGCGAGTTCCTGCGCGGACAGTACGCGGACATCATCCCCGGCTATTATTCCGACAAGCGCTGCTGGAATTCGGTGATGCCCGACGGCGAGGTGCCGGACGCGCTGCTGAAGACGCTGCTGGACAAGTCCTACAGCCTGGTGCTCAAGGGCTTTCCAAAGAAACGGCAGCGGGAAATCCTGGGGCTCAGCGCCTGCGGCACAGATTGCGCGGCCTGTCCGCTGCATGGCGAGGTATGCCGGGGCTGCAACGCCTCCATGGGCAGGGTGTTTCACGCGCCGGAGGGGAAGGCGTGTCCGATCTACGCCTGCTGTTGCGGCAAGCGCCGCTATGCCACCTGCGGGGACTGCGCGGATGTTCCCTGCGATCTCTGGCGGGCAACCCGCGACCCGGCCCTTTCCGACGCCGCCTTCGAGGCGTCGATCCTGGACCGCCTGCGCAACCTGAAGGGGGAATAGCGGGCCCTTGAAGCACCGAGATCCTTCATCCCGTGGGGGACGAAGGATCTCGGTTATTTTCAGGATAGACCGGGCTTATGCCCGTTTCATGCTCTCCCGGTATATGTCCCAGGCGTTGTCCAGTATGGGCCGGTCCCCGTCGTAGGTCAGCATTTCCCGGGCCTTTTCAACGGGGTAGTAGTTGCCGTTCAGGAACCCCTGGTCGTAGGAGACGTGGAACGTCCGGTCGAGGGCGCGCATCACGAACCACTGTATGCGGTTGCTGATCTCCTTGCCTCGACCCTCGGAGAAGAAATCGTATCGGGTGTTGCCGGCGATGCCGATGATCTCGGCGTGAATGCCGGCCTCGTCCTCCACGCGCCAAAGCGCCACGTCGTTGGAGCGGTTGCAGTTACGTATGACGCCCTTGGGCATCACCCACTCGCCGCGGTCGCTCATCAGCAGGAATACCTCGTCGCCGTAGAACACGACGCCGCCTGCACAGTTGCGAATCGCGCCTGACATAGTGTATCACCTTCCTTTAGACGGTCATATCATAGCATAAATACGTTAAGAAATCAAATGGAAAATCCAGACCGGCAACAGGCACACATAGCGGCGGGGCGTCATACTGTTAAATATAGCGCCTTTTCAGAAAACACGGTGATGGATGATGACTTTTGTGTTATAATCCATGTATTATTGCAATATCGGAGGCGAATCGCCTATGAATATCGTGGTGCTGTGCGGCGGACTGAGCATGGAGCGCAATGTCTCCATCTGCAGCGGTACGCTGATCTGCGGCGCGCTGCGCAAGCTGGGCCACAGGGCCGTGATCGTGGATATGTTCTACGGGCTGGAGGATTATGAGGGGGACCCGGCGCAGCTCTTCGAGGCGCTGCCGCCGCTGGGCGAGGCCAGGGTTTCCGAACAGGCCCCCGACCTGGAGGCCGTGCGCAAGGCCCGAAAGTGGCAAAGCCCCAGCAAGGTGGGCAAGGGCGTGTTTGAACTCTGCGCCCTGGCGGACGTGGTGTTCCTGGGGCTGCACGGCGCCTGCGGCGAGGACGGCCGCATACAGGCCGCGCTGGACCTGATGGGCGTGCCCTATACCGGCAGCGGCTACCTGGGCAGCGCCATCGCCATGGACAAGGACCTGACCAAGCAGCTGGTGCGCGCCGCCGGCCTGAAGACGCCCCAGTGGCGGCTTCTGTACTACAGGGAAAAGCAGATCGAGGCGCTGTGCGGCGAGCTGAAGCTGCCCTGCGTGGTCAAGCCCGTGGACAGCGGCTCCAGCATCGGCGTGGCCATCGCCCATTCCCGGGAGGAGCTGGAGAAGGCCCTGCGGGAGAACGTGGGCCTGGGCCGGGTGATCGTGGAGCAGTACGTGCATGGCCGGGAAATCCAGGTGGGTGTACTGCGGGGCAGGGCGCTGCCCTCCATCGAGATCATCCCCAAGGAGGGCTTCTACGACTACAAAAACAAGTACCAGGCCGGCGCGGCGCTGGAGATCTGTCCCGCCCCGGTGGACCCCGAGACCGAACAGCGGCTGAGGGCCACGGCCCTGAAGGTGCACAAGCTGTTGGAGCTGCGCACCTACTCCCGCACCGATTTCATACTCACGGAAGATGGGGATATCTTCTTCCTGGAGATCAACACGCTGCCGGGCATGACGCCCACCAGCCTGGTGCCCCAGGAGGCTGCCGCCGCGGGCATCGACTACAACAGCCTCTGCCAGATCATCGTGGATGACGCCATGGGAGGTGTGAACGCCTGATGAAGCCCTTTACATTGCGCGACGCGCTGACGGCGGTGGACGGCCGCTATGTCGGCAACGAGGCGGCGCTGGACGCGGTGATCGAGCGGGTCACCAGCGACAGCCGCGACGCCGGGCCGGGGGCGCTGTTCATCGCCCTGAAGGGCACCCACGTGGATGGCCATGACTTCATGGCCCCTTGCATCCGCGCCGGGACGGTGGCCTGTCTGAGCGAGCGGGAGCCCGGGCTCCAGGAGCGGCCCGCCATCGTCGTGGATTCCACCCTCAGGGCCACCGGTGCGCTGGCGGCCTGGTACAGGGGACGATTTGATATTCCCGTGATCGGCATCACCGGCAGCGTGGGCAAGACCACCACCAAGGAAATGATTGCCGCAGTGCTCGGCGAGCGCTACAGCACCCACAAGACCCAGAAGAACCTGAACAACGAGCTCGGCGTGCCGTGGACGCTGATGCGCCTGGAGGACGGGCACCAGGTTTCCGTGGTGGAGATGGGCATCAGCGACTTCGGCGAGATGCGCCGCCTGACCCACATGGTGCGACCCACCATCGCCGTGTTCAGCGTGATCGGCGACGCCCACCTGGAATTCCTGGGCGATCGGGAGGGCGTGATGCGCGCCAAGGGCGAGATCTTCGAGGGCATGGATTCAGACGGACTCGCGGTGCTCAATGGCGACGACCCGATCCAGCGCAAATGCCACCCGGGCATGCGCCGCGTCACCTACGGCCTGAGCGAGGGGTGCGACGTGCGGGGCGAGAATGTGCGCGGCCTGGGCGAAGCGGGCATGCGCATGACCGTTCGCCATTCCGGCGGCGTCTTCGAGGTATCCATTCCCGCCTTTGGCAGCCACCTGGCCAGCGCGGCGCTGGCGGCCGCCGCCGTCGGGCTGGAGCTGGGCCTGTCAGGGGAGGAGATTGCCCGGGGCGTCGCCCGGTATCAGACCGTGGGGGACAGGGCCCGGGTGATCCACGCCAACGGCATGACCATCGTCAGCGATTGCTACAACGCCAACCCCAATTCCTGCCACGCCGCCGTGGATTCGCTGACGCAGCTGGACGGGAAGCGCCGGGTGTGCATACTGGGCGACATGCTGGAGCTCGGGCCTCGCAGCGAGGAACTGCACCGGGAGGTGGGCGAATACGCGGCAAAATCGGGAATCGACCTGGTGGTGGGCTGTGGACCGCTGTCCCGCGCCATTGCAGACGGAGCCTCGGCAATCGGGGCAGATGTGCTGTATTTCGCCGACAAGGCGGCGCTGCTGGCCGCGCTGGGGGACATCGCGCGTCCCGGGGACTGTGTGCTGGTGAAGGCCAGCCACAGCATGGCCTTTGAAGAAATCGTGCGCCGTATGGCGGGAGAATGATATCGACCCAACACAAACGGGAATGCCGTCAGGCATTCCCGTTTGTGTTAGCCTCATTCTTCCGCGGTTCGCACCGTGACGCTCATGCCCAGGGGCAGATTGAGGCCCTCCTCCGGCATGATCCGCACGGCGTACCGGTCGTCCTCCGCCACCCAGGCGACATCGGCCACCGTGCCGCCGAAGGTGATCTCGTCGGGGTCGTTCGCCTTGGTCAGCCGGACCGACTGTCCGGTGCTGAAGCGCGCGGCCTCGCTTTCGCTCACCCGGAGCTCCACGCAGACCTGGCCATCGGGTACGATCTCGGCCACCACCGCTTCCGACTCGATCCGGTCACCGGGCTGGACGTTGACGGCGGCGACAATGCCGGAAACGGGCGCGACCACCGTTCCGCCGTTCACCGCGTAGAGCAGCTGGCCCCGCTCCACCCCGTCGCCCTCTTCGACCCACAGGCCGGTGACGGTGCCGCTGGCCTCGTAGCCCTGGGCGTCGTTGGCGACCACGGTGCCGATGCCGATGCGCTGGGACGCGGTGAACGCCTCGTCCCGGTAGAGGTAGACCGTCTCGCCCAGGTACAGCTCGCCGCCGAGGGTGATCACCCGGTATTCCGAGCCGTCCACCCGGGTCAGCAGGCCGATGGCCCGGTGGGTGCCGTCGGTGGTGCAGCGCACATAGACCGTCTCGCCGCTGTGCACCAGCGTCGCTTCGGCGCTCTGGTAAGCCTTGTCCACCGTGCAATGGATCTGGTAGCGGTTCAGGGGCGTCACCTCCAGCAGCGTGCCGTCCACCGCGTCCCCGACCCGGGCGTTGACCAGGGACACCGTCCCGTCCTGGCTCGCGAATACGCGCTCCGCCTTCAGCGAAACCAGCGCGTCCCCGGCGTCCACACGGCTGCCGGCTGCCGCGTCGATGCCCTGGACCAGCCCGGAGGTTCCGGCGGTGACGGTCACCGTGGACAGCGCCGCCGTCGTGCCCTCATAGACCTCCGCCAGCGCCGTTGCCGGCAGCAGCAGCGCCAGCGCCAGGGTCAAAAGCTTCTTAATCATCCTCATCGTCCTTTCCCTCAGACGAGCTCGCCGTCTTCGGTCAGCCGGTAGGTCTGGTCAGCCACCGTCACGCTGCAGCCGCCCTCAGTCACGGCAAAGCTGTAGTCCGCGGAGGTGTGGCCCTCGGCGCACAGCGCGCCGTAGTTGCCGCCCGTCAGCCTGGCCTGGGTGGGGAATTCGACCGTTCCGCTGTCCAGGGTCAGCCGCAGGGTGGAAATGCCGCTGCGGGCCAGCGTCTTCAGCGCAGCCCCGTTCAGCAGCCACGCCTCCGCGCTGTCCTGGGGCGTCAGCGCCAGCGCGTCATCCTCGATGGACGCGGTGAAGGCGCTGTCGTCGCTCAGACGGATGTCCAGCCGCGTGTCGTCCAGTATGAGCCGGTTCATTTCGGCTGTTTCATCCAGGTTCAGGGAAAGCGCGCCATAGAGGCGCATATCCCGGCTGCCCGGGGTGTGGGTGCTGACCAGCGCTTCGCCGGGGGTGACGCTGAAGCCCTGTTCAGCCTCGGAACCGTCGCCGGTCTTTCCGCCGCTCCTGGAAGCGCCGCCGCTTCGGGAGCCGCCGCCACCGGTGGGCTTCTCTCCGCCCTGCTGTTCGCCCTCGGCGGGCTGACCCTCCGGCGTCTGGCCCTCGGGGGATTGCCCGGAGGGATCGCCCTTCGATACGATCGCGAGGGAAAGCTTCGCCTTGGCCACGGTCTTTCCGCCCTTGACCGCCGCGACGTTGACGGTATAGCTCCCGGAGGAAAACAGCGACATGGGCAGCGTCAGGGTTCGCGCATCCGTTTGTCCGCTGTAGATTCCCCCGGAGACGCTGATATCATAGCTGTCACATTTGCCGTCGTAGGACCAGGAAAAGATCAGCACGTCGGCGTCGGACGGGTCAATCTGATAAGCGCCGTCCTTCACGGACAGGCCCTGAGGCGCGGAAATGGACAGGCGCAGCTTTGAATCGGCCTTGGTCTCCTGGGCTTCAGCCTCTTCCTGGGTTTTGTCGCCTGTACCGGCTGTGTCCTCCTTCTCGCTCTCCTCCGTGGTCTTCTTTTTCGTCGATTCACCCGCGGCCGCCTTCTTGGCCGCCTCCAGGGCCACCTTTGACGACCCGGTCCCTTCGGAGGACGCGCTGTCCGTCCGGGTGGATTTGAGGCCGCTGGCGAGGGCCCCGGGAAGCGCCGCGCTCAGCAGCAGCGCCCCGGCGATGGCCAGCGGCAACAGGCGCTTAATCCCCGTCATGCCCGATCACCTCTTCAGCGACTTCGGTATCCCCGGTGAGTTCCTCGCTCAATTCAGCGCTCCCGGCGATATCCTGGGTGGTTACCACGGCGCTCATGCCGTAGCGGGTGTTTGCGTCCGGCGTGAAATCGACGAATACGGTGTAGGTGACGGCGCTCTCGGTCTCGCCGCCCTGGGCTTCGCTGGTATCGGCGATGGCGGAGATGCCGCTGATCGTGCCGGGATAGGTGACCTCCTCGTCCTGGTTCCAGATCAGCTCGACGCTGACCGGGTCGCCCACGTGGATGGATGACAGGTTGGCCTCCTCCACGCTGGCCTCGATGCGCATCGCGCCCTCGGGGTACAGCACGGCCACCACGTCGTCCTTCTGGACGGTGCTGCCCTGCTGGGCGTTGACCTGGCTGATAATGCCTTCGACGCCGGCGGTGATGTCGCTGCCGCTCATGTAGAGGCCGTCGAATGCGCCGTCCAGGGTCTCGAACAGCAGGTCGCCCCGCTGAACGGTGTCCCCGGCCGCTACGGCGATGGAGACGATGCTGCCGCTACCGGTCACCGCGGTGGGGCTGGTGCGGCTCAGCGTACCCCGGCCAATGCGCTGGGTGGATACGGCGGCGTTGCCCCGGTAGACGTTCACGGTCTCCCCGACCAGGAATTCGCCGGAGGTCACCCGGACAGTGTAGCTCGTGCCCTCGATGGCGGTGATGACGCCGGCGCCGGTGTGGCTGCCGTCGGAATAGCAGCTCAGGTACACGCTCTCGCCCACATGGACGAACTTGGTCGCGGTGGTGTTGTAGGCGTTGTCGGTGGAGGCGGCGATGCTGTATACGCTCCCGCCCTCGATGGAGATCACCGAGCCGTAGAGGCTGCTCACCGTCTCGGCGGAATCACCCGGCTGGCCGAACACGCCGGTGACGGTGCCGTCCTCCTCGGCGTAGACCTTGGTGGTGGACAGGGTGGCCAGCACGGTGTCGGCACTGACCCGGTCGCCCACGTCCCCGGCGACGGACTGCACCCTGCCGCCGATGGGCGCGTAGACCTCATAGGTTTCGCTGGCGGCGACGGTGCCGGTGAAGGTGATGCTGTCGGCAAGGGCGGCGGGGGAGAGCAGCAGGGCAAGGGCGGCCAGCATGGCGATGGATTTGCGGGTAGACTTCATGGGAATACCTCCTTTGATGAATGGGGTGTGGGGGAATCGTGGGAAAAATCTGATTTGTCGGGGAGATGTAAATAGTTCCCAAAGTAGCCTTCCCCAAAGGGGAAGGATTTTGGATACCGTGTCTCCCCGCCAAATCAGAATCTATCCGAAAAACAACAGCCACAGAAACAGTACGCTCACGCTGATCTCAACGCGTCGATGGGGTTCAGCCTGCTGGCCTTGCGGGCGGGAGCCCAGCCGAAGATGATGCCCACGGCGGCGGAGAAGCCCGCACCCAGCACGATGGCAAAGGTGGAGATCGCGAAGCCGGTGCCCATGACCTTCGACAGCACCAGCGACAGCGCCAGTCCCAGCAGTATGCCCAGCGCGCCGCCAATGATGGACAGCAGGAACGATTCGATCAGGAACTGGGCCTGGATCTGCCAGGGAATGGCTCCCAGGGCCTTCTTCAAGCCGATTTCGGCGGTGCGCTCGGTGACGGTGGTCAGCATCATGTTCATGATGCCGATGCCGCCCACGATCAGGGCGATGGAGGCGATGCCCGCCAGCAGGGCGCTGACCATGTTCAACATGTTCTGCATGGTGTCCTCAATGCTGGACATGTTCATGATTTCGAAGCAGTCCTCCTCGTAGCTGAACATGGCGTCCAGCTCGGCCTCCAGGGCGTCCGACCCGGTCTCGGAGTCCACCCCCGACGCCAGGTATACGGTGAAGCTGGTGACGACGTTGGCGTTGTTCAGCTTCAGGGCGGTGGTGTAGGGGATGAGTATGTCCGGGCTGCCGCTCATCAGGTCGCTGATGCTGCCGCTTCCGGCCTCATCCAACAGCCCCACCACCAGGAAGGGAATGCTGCCGATGTACAGGGTTTCGCCGATGGGGTCCACGCCATAGAAGAATTCCTCGACCATGTCCGCGCTGATCAGGCACACCTGGGTCATGTTGTCCTCGTCGGTGAAGTTGATGACCCGGCCCCGCTCCAGCAGATCGGGATTTCGGCTGAAATAGTAGCCGTTCTTGCCGGATACGGAGATGCCGGTCTTGTAGCTGCCGCCCCGGGAGACGCGGGCGCTGAGCGCCACGCTGGGGGTCACGCCGTCCACGATGTCCAGCTCCGTGAGCCGGGCCAGGTCATCCGTGGACAAGCCGGATTTCAGGTCGCTGCCCGTCACGGTGACGGTGAGCGTGCCCGCGCCCATGGCGCTGAAGGAGCTGGACAGCGAGCCGGAGAAGCCGTTGACCGTGGTGATCAGGGCGATCACCGCCGCCACGCCGATCAGTATGCCCAGCACCGTCAGAAACGAGCGCACGCGATTGCCCAGTATGTTGGCCAGGGACATCTTCACGCATTCGCCCAGCATGATGAAGGTGGAACGAATCGAATCAAGCATCTGCGGTTCCGCCTCCCTCCGTGAGTACGCCGTCGATGATATGGACCACCCTGCGGGCGTACTTCGCGATGTTCATATCGTGGGTGATCATGATGATGGTGCGCCCCTCGTCGTTCAGCTCCCGGAACAGGCCCATCACCTGGCGGCCGGTCTTTTGGTCCAGCGCGCCGGTGGGCTCGTCCGCCAGCAGCAGCGTGGGGTTGCCCACCAGCGCCCTTGCGATGGCCACGCGCTGCTGCTGGCCGCCGGAGAGCTGGTTGGGGGTGTGTCCCATCCGGTCGGAAAGGCCCACCCGCTCCAGCATCTCCCGGGCGCGCCGCCTGCGCTCCCGGGGCGGTACCCCGGCGTAGATCAGGGGCAGCTCCACGTTCTTCTGGGCGGTCAGTCGGGGCAGCAGCTGGCTGTTCTGGAAGATGAAGCCGATTTCCCGGCTGCGAATGCGGGCCAGCTCGCCCTCGCCCAGGTCGTCGATCTCCTGCCCGTCCAGCACGTACCGGCCCGAGTTGGCCACATCCAGGCAGCCGATGATGTTCATCAGCGTGGATTTGCCGCTGCCGGAGGGCCCGAGCACCGAAAGGTATTCGCCCCGTTCCAGCGTAAGGTCGATGTCCTTGAGAATGTGGGCCTGCTCCTCGCCCATCCGGTAGAACTTGTTGATCCGTTCCATCCGGAAGAACGCGCCTTCGCCTGGGGCGGGATTATCATTCACCGGCGCGGGGGAGGGGGAGCCCCCGCGCCGCTTCAGCAGCTTCATGCTCATCGGTTGCCACCGCCCCCGCT
Organism: Clostridia bacterium; assembly: GCA_017512905.1. Lineage (GTDB taxonomy): Bacteria > Bacillota > Clostridia > Christensenellales > Aristaeellaceae > UBA2862. The sequence continues at coordinate 231,114 of JAFWEL010000130.1, read as the reverse complement.
GGAGCGCTGGCCGCCAGAGCCGGAGCTCCGCTCGCCGCGCTCGCCGGACCAGTTGCCCCGGTCGGGCATGTTGCCGCCGCCGGGCATGTTGCCGCCAGGACCGCCCGCGGGCTGGTTGAACTGCTGGCCGCCGAACAGGCCGCTGAACAGGCCGCCGGTGCTGGTCTCCTCGGCCTTGGCCTCCACGTACACCTCGTCGCCGGCGGAGAGGCCGCTGGTGATTTCGATATAGTTGCCGTTGGACACGCCGGTGGTGACGTTGACCTGCTCCAGCTCGCCCGAAGCGCCCTTCATCCAGACGAAGGCCTGGTTGGTGCCGTCGAAGCTGAGGGCGTCCACCTTCAGGATCACCACGTCCTTCGCCTCCTCCTGGGGGATGGTGACGGTCACCTGCATGCCGGGCAGGGCGTCGCCGTCCACATCCACATAGGCCGTGGCGGTGTAGTAGGCCACGTTGCCGCTGGAGGCGGAGATGTAGTCGATGGCCGCAATGGTGGATTCATAGGCTTTTTCCAGGGCCGTGACGGTGACGGTGCAGGACTGGCCCACGGCCACGTCGCCGATATCGTACTCGTCCACGCGGAAGCTGACCCGAAGGCGGGAGAAATCCGCGATCTGCGCCAGGGTATCCCCGGCCTGGACGGCGTCGCCCTCCTGGTAGTCCAGCGCATTGACCCGCCCGTCAAAGTCCGCGGTGACGGTTTCGCCGTTGGCCAGCCGCAGCAGCTTGTCACCCTCCCGGACATCCGTGCCGGCGGGGGCATAGACGGTCTTGACCGTGCTGGATGAGGAGGCGGTATAGCTGGCGCTGTCGATCAGGGCCAGGTTTCCGCTGAAGCTGAGGGCATTGGAGATGCTGCCGGTGGTGGCGGTGTAGGTGTCATAGGTGGTGGTATACTCCCGCTTCAGCGCGTTGTAGGCATACCAGCCGATGCCCCCGACCACCGCCAGCAGCAGCACAATCAGCAGGATTCTGCGCACCAGCCCGTGCTTGCGGGGTTTGCCGGATTTCGTCATGGCTTTCAACCGTCCTTTCCTTCGATGGAAATCATTGTATGGCTTAAACCTATATTCAAACCAAAATAAGTGTGCCGTTTGGGAAATAATGTATGAACGAATTGAAAACAAAGCGGTTCATCATTGGGCAAGTGCGTCATGGAGGCGCAGCGAGGGGGGTAAATTATTGAGTAAATGTAAATATTACTTGGAAAGTGTAACAAGTAACCGATTATGTAACATGATGGTGCTATAATGTATAATCACGCGATCATGAATAAGAGGAAGTATAACTCTATGAAATACAGAAAAACGGCGCTGGGGCTGCTGCTGGCCCTCTGCCTGACGTTGTCGGCCTGCGGCCATCGCGCCAAGCCGGTCGAAGCGGCCGATACCGTGGCCGAAGGGCTCCAGACGGCGCTGGACACCACCCACTTTCTGAGGATCGTCGATGAAAACCCGGATACGGTGGACCCCCAGTGCACCAGCGGCTATTACAACGTGGCACTGAATGTGTTTGACCGCCTGGTGGAGGTTCAGGTGGACGCCGATGGGGTCAGCACCATCGCGCCGTCCCTGGCCGAGGCGTGGCGGATCTCCGACGACGGACTGACCTATACCTTTACGCTGCGCAAGGGTGTGAGTTTCAGCAACGGCTCGGCGCTGACCAGCTCGGATGTGGGCTACACCCTTCGGCGGCTGTTGACCCATCCGGATTCCCGCAACGGCGACATCGCCAGCCAGATCCTGGGGGCATCGGCGCTCCAGTCCGGTGAGACCGACGTGCTGGAGGGTTTCCGGATAATCAGCGACACGGAGTTCAGCGTCACGCTATCCGAGCCCTATGCGGCCTTCCTGGCCTGCCTGTCCACACCGGGCGCTTCCATACTGGACGCCGAGACCACCGAGGCTGCCGGTGAGCGCTTCGGCCGGGAGGCGGACGCCACCGTCGGCACCGGCCCGTTCATATTCCACGAATGGCAAAAGGGCGAGCGTATGCTGCTGGTGGCCAACGGGGATTGCTGGTGCGGCGCGCCCCGCTGCCCCGGGATCGAGATACTCAATGTCAGCGATACCGAGGCCTGCCGCCTGATGTTTGAGGAGGGCAGCCTGGACCTGCTGGACCTTGAAAGTCTGGGCGACGACGCTGAATACTTTATCCATGGCGATATCTACCAGCCGCTGCTGCAGCAGGGGCCCCGGGTGGGCATCACCTATGTGGCGCTGAATGCCGCCATCGAGCCCCTGGGCGATGTCCGTGTGCGCAGGGCCATGCAGCTGGCCCTGGACCGGGACAGCATCATGCACGTCACCTGCAGCGGCAGGGGCACGGTGGAAAACGGCATATTGCCCCGGGGACTGATCGGCCACAACCCTGACCTTGCGGTAATCCCCTTCGACCTGTACGAGGCCAAACAGCTCCTGGACGAGGCGGGTTATGCGGACGGCTTTGAGCTGCCGATGGTCATGCCCGACACCAGCACCCAGAGCATGCGCGACCTGATGAACCTGCTGATCTTCATGTGGCGTCGCGTAGGCATCTATGCCCGGGTGGCGTATGTCAGCGAGGAACAGTTTATCGAGCAGCGCACGGCGGGGGAGATCGCCTGCTATGCCGCGACCTGGTCGGCGGATTTCAACGATCCGGACAACTTCATGACCACCTTCTTTGGTTCCGGGGCCAACACGCGCCGGCGCAGCCTGTGCTATGGCAACGAAGCGATGATGGCCCGCGTGGCCAGCGCCCGCTCCATCGTCAACGAAGCGGAGCGCCTGAGCGAGTACCAGGCGCTGGAGGAGGCCATCATCCAGAAGGACGCGGCCTGGATACCGCTGTATTCGAGGCAGCACTATTTCGCCGTGAGCAAGCGGGTGGACGGGTTCAGGGTTGCCTGGAACGGCTGGTCCAGCAACCGCTACAGCGATGTGACGGTGCTGGATGCAGAATAGGAGGATGCACTTGCGATCCATACATACAAGGATCACCGCGCTGATGGTGGCGGCCATCGTAGTCAGCGTGCTGTTGGCCGGCGGCGCGGGGATTTATGCGCTTAAAACTGAAAATGACGAGGACTCCGCCAGGGAGATGGAGATGCTGTGTGCCAATAACGGACAGACCATTGATGGCTATCTGAACAGCGTCAAGCAGTCGGTGGACATGATTTCCCGCTATGCCCGGGAAAATATGTCCAGCGTGGAGCTGATGGAGGGCGGGGTGCTGGGCTTCGACGGCAGCGGAGCGGCCCTGAAGGATCGGGATTGGGGCACCAATCGCCAGCGCGTGCTGGACAACTACCTGACCCGGCACATCCGCGGCATCGGGCCCATGTTCCTCAGCGTCGCCAACCACACCAAGGGCGTGGTCTCCTTCTACTACCAGCTCAATCCCGAATTCAGCCGGCAGGTGAAGGGCGTCTTCTACTGCAAGAGCGGCGCTTCATCATTTGTCGAAACGCCCATGACCGACATCATGGCCTATGACGCCGATGATACCGCCCATGTGGGCTGGTACTACCAGACGCTGAAGCGGGGCAGGCCGTCCTGGCTGGAGCCCGGCTACAACGCGAACCTCGATGCAAAGACGCTGGCCTACACCACGCCGATCTACATGGCGGGCACCTTTGTGGGGCTCGTGGGCATGGATGTCAGCTTTGACGCGTTGGTCAGCCAGGTGCAGGATATCCACATATTTGAGACGGGCTACGCCTCCCTTACCGACGCCGACGGGCGGGTGCTCTATCATCCCGAGGTGGAAGCCGGGCGGAGCATCGAGGAGATCAGCCCGGGCCTGATGGATACCGCCAGCCTGATTCGCCAGGACGGCAGCCAGGGCATCGCGGCCTATGAGATCAACGGCGAAAAGAAGCACATGGCCTTCACCAAGCTGTCCAACGGTATGCGGTTGGCCGTGGTCGCGCCGACTCGGGAAATCAACCGGCGCTGGCACCGGCTGGTGAACGGCGTCATCTCCATCACGCTACTGGTGATGCTGGTGTTCATTCCACTGATGACGCTGATGATGCGGCGGATCATTAAGCCCCTCAAGCGGCTGACCTCGGCCGCCCGGGAATTGACCGAGGGCAATTACGACGTCGAGCTGGATTACAGGGACCAGGACGAGGTGGGCATACTGACGGAGACCTTCCGCCATCTGGTGTCCCACCTTCGGGTCTACATCAGCGACCTGAACAGCATGGCCTACAAGGACGCCCTGACGGGCATCAAGAACAAGAGCGCCTTCGATCTGTTTGCCCGCAAGCTGGACGACATGATCGCCTCGGCGCCTGCAGACCTTCCGCCCCGGTTCGCCATCGTCATGTTCGATTGCAATATGCTCAAGGAGATCAACGACCAGTACGGCCACGACAAGGGCGACGTCTATCTGAAGACGGCCAGCCACCAGATCTGCAATACCTTCAACCACAGCCCTGTGTTCCGGCTGGGCGGCGATGAGTTCGCCGTGGTGCTGCAACAGGCCGACTTCCTGCGCCGGGAGAAGCTGCTGGAAGAGTTCGACGCCAACAGCGCGATCGTCAATGCCGGGAATCCGGAGAGCTGGAACCAGGTGAGCATCGCCAAGGGCTGTGCGGTATATGACCCGGCCATCGACGCCAACACGGCGGACGTACTGCGCCGGGCCGACGAGGCGATGTACCGGGACAAGAACAGCCAGCACGCCGCGACACAGAATCGGTAAGAGGCAAAAGACCATATCATGCAAAAGAGACGCCGGTCCGGCGTCTCTCTATTTTGTCGGGTATGCAGGTTGGCGTGGATCCTCAGACGCCAAACTCCTCCCTGAGCTTTGCGTACATCACGTCCCTGGGGGCTTCCAGGCCGGTCCACAGGGTGTAGTTGATCGCGCCCTGGTTGACCAGCATGCCCAGGCCGTCGATGGTCCGTGCGCCGCGCTGGGCGCATTGGGTCAGGAAGGGCGTGTCCACCGGGTTGAAGATCACGTCGCAGGCCACCATGCCGGGCTTCACGCCGTCAAAATCCACGTCCGGGCATTCGTCGCCGTGGGGATGCAGGCCCACACAGGTGGCGTTGATCAGTATGTCCGTGCCCTCGGGAACCCGGGCCGGTCCCTCCCAGGGGATGAAGCGGGCTTTGGCACGGGTGTTTTCCCGGATCACCCCGGCCAGCGCCTCGCCCCGCTGGGGATTCCGGTTGATGATGGCGATGGACGCTGCGCCGGCCAGCGCGCATTCGACGCCGATGCTCCGCGCCGCGCCGCCCGCGCCCAACAGGCAGATCGCCTTGCCGGCCAGCGGTATGCCGGCGTCCGTCAACGACTGGACAAAGCCCTTGCCGTCGGTGTTCTCACCGAACATCGTGCCATCTGCGCGGCATACGACGGTATTCACCGCGCCGATGACCCGCGCGGCCTCCGAGAGCTCGTTCATATGCTTGAGCACGTTGATCTTGTGGGGCATGGTGAGGTTCACGCCCCGCATGTTGAAAGCCCGCACACCGGCCATGGCGGCGTCCAGGTCCTCGGGCAGCACCTTGACGGTGATGTAGCGCCAGTTCAGGCCGTCGTGCGTAAAGCCCGCTTCCTCCATGACACCGGTGGGATTGCCGTCCACGGGATCGCCCAGTACGCCTACCAGCTCAGCACGATAGTTCTTTTCCACGTTCGCTTCCTCCTCTTGATTCGTCAGATTCGTCTACTTGTTCCACGCCGGGTTCGCCTGCCAGCGTCGCGGCGTCGTTCTCATCGTACAGTGTAACGCCCATGGCCGCCAGCGCCTCCGCGGTTACGCCATTGCCGGGGACGCGGTGTCCCGTGAAGCTGCCGTCGTAGATCTCGCCATGGCCGCAGGAGGGGCTTCGCGCCTTTAACAGGGCAAGCTCCGCGCCGTACAGCCGGGCGATTCGGCAAACCTGAAAAGCGCCACGGCTGAAGGCCTCGGTCACGTCCTTTCCGTCCCGGGCGACGACGCGTCCATCCCGGCGCTCCGAGGGCGTCCGGGGTGTGGGCAGCCCTCCCAGCTGTTCCGGGCAGACGGGGATCAGCTCGTAGCGCTCCATCAGCCGGGACAACTCCGGCAATGTCTGGCTGTTTCCATCGTAGCGGCAGTTGACGCCCAGCAGGCAAGCGCTGATCAGCATTCGGGGTCGGTTCATCGTCAATGTCATCTCCTGTGCGCATGGGATAGGCTCATACACCGACAGTTTACCACGCATTGACCGGATTGTAAATCCCGCACATGCACAGATAAAAGCCAATATGATGGCATCATAACAATTCGTTTGTTAAAAAGTATAATTTCCAGTAAAAAACATGTTGACAAAGAAGGCGAAATATGCTATTATATTCCCAGAGAGAGGGAGAACACAAAACCTCTTGGGAGATAGCAGATCTCCAATTCAAACAGGAAAGGGAGGCGGTGCCATTGTACTATAGCGAAGCACAGACCATGGCCTGCATTTCCCGATTGAATATCAGATGACAATTTCTCTCGGGACCAGGTTTCCAGCATGATGCGACAGGTCCACAATGTGAAGCGGAAATGATTGCTCATGGGAAATGCAGGCGCCCCAGATACTCCGGGTAAGTGAGTTTCAAATATAAAAACTCAATAATCCGATCAAATTCCCGCCGACAGCAGATGTCGGCGGGTTTCTTTTACCTGCCTGATCCGGTCCAGCGCATCAGGGCATGTGTATCATACATATACCACGTCGTCACCCTGAAAGAATGAGTATCACAGCAATTCCGGTAAAAGAAAAAACCTGTCCGACAGGGAACAGGTTTTAGAGGTGCCACCCGGATTCGGACCGGGGAATGAAGGTTTTGCAGACCTTTGCCTTACCACTTGGCTATGGCACCAAATTGCGGCGCACGCAATGCGCTCGCCGTAATTATGGAGCGGTAGACGAGACTCGGACTCGCGACCTCCACCTTGGCAAGGTGGCGCTCTACCAACTGAGCTACTACCGCAAATGGTGCCCAGGGACGGAATCGAACCATCGACACGTAGATTTTCAGTCTACTGCTCTACCGACTGAGCTACCTGGGCAAATGGCGACGCGGAAGGGGCTCGAACCCTCGACCTCCAGCGTGACAGGCTGGCATTCTAACCAACTGAACTACCGCGCCACATGGTGGGAACAACAGGGCTCGAACCTGTGACCCTTTGCTTGTAAGGCAAATGCTCTCCCAGCTGAGCTATGCTCCCAATTGTTCCTCGGATGTCGCTCGCGGCGACATATGGTATATTACAACAAATCCCCCTTTTTGTCAATACCCAATTACAGATTTTACGAATTTAAACCGCATCTTAAACTTTATACAAGGCGCTGCGCTTTCTGATTGGGGGATCGATTAGGGGGGATCAATGGTGGTTGAAGAGCGTCCGGAGCTGTGACGCGGACAACTGTGTCTCAGCCCAGCTCTGCCTCAAAGGCTTCGCTGAAGTCGAAATCCCCGTCGCCCTCCAGCAGGGGAACGACGTCGTCACCCCATAGCTCGCAGGCGCTGCCAACGATCTGCAGCGCGAATTCCCTGGAGAGGGCGTCCGAATCGATCCGGTTAAAATCAAAGGCAACAATGCTGTTTCCAGAGATGATCAGATAGACATTCAGCGTGTTTTCATCTCCGGTCAGAAGCACGTCATAGAAGTTGGCAGTATCCGGCTGTCCGTTCTGTAGATTGGCGGCGCCCCACGTCGCGAGACCTTCGGTGCTTTCACCGGTGGAGCGTATGCTCAGGCGGGCGTCGCCCCCGTCCTTTACTGCGGCAAAGACCGCGGTGTCAGTGGGCTCTACCGTCTCCCAGCCGTCCGGAAGGCAGAATTCAAAGTCCAGCGCCTCGACCTGGACCCAGCGGCCGTCATAGCCATCGTCGAAGGCCCCAAAGCCTTCGTCAAAATCCCATTCGGGCTCAGCCGATGCGGAGGCGACCAGCAGCAGCATTGCGGCGAGGACTCCGTACAACAATTTTTTCAACGATATCGCTCCCTTCAAAGCGTTGAGTGTTTCAATCTGCGGTCACAGCGAAACTATACAGATATTATAAAAGAAATCCGGTGGATTGTCCATACCTGCCCGAGTTTTCGCATAGCAGCCCCGAGCGGACTTTAACCGTACATTATACCCACCATTTACATTGAGAGGATGAAAACACCAGGTCAAATCCTTTGTAACTTAACACATTTACGGTATACTGGAACTACCATTGTATACGGGGGATAGTATCATTGAGCAAGGTGACGCGCCAGAATCATACGGACAGGCTGCCGCTGCTGCCGCTGCGGGGCCTGGCGATGTTTCCGAATACGGTTATCACGATCGACATCGCGAGGGACCGGTCCCTGTTTGCGGTGCGGGAGGCCGCCCAGGGCGAGGACCAGCGCCTGTTTGTGGTGGCCCAGCGGGACAGCGCCGTGGACCATCCCGGACTTGAGGAGCTGTATACCGTGGGCACCGTCGCCGTAGTCAAGCAGGTGCTGCACATGCCCGACGGCACCGCGCGGGTGCTGCTGGAGGGCCACGGCCGGGCCATGCTGATCAATGTGCTCGAGACGGGGGAGATGCAGCAGGCCGAGATCGTCGAGGTCAGCCTCGCCCCCATGCCCTACACCGACGCCCACCAGCGGGCGATGATGGGCGCGGTGCGAAGCCTCGCGGCCCAGGTCGCCCGGGCGCGCGGCCAGTCCATGCCCGAACTGCTCCAGGCGGTGGAGGGAGAACGCAGCCCTTCGGTGCTCTGCGACGTGGTGGCTTCCAACATGCTCACCCGCCTGGAGGACAAGCAGACGGTGCTGGACTGCCTGGACGTGGACCAGCGCATGAAGCTGCTGCTGGAAAAGTTGGCCGACGAGATCCAGATCAGCGAGCTGGAGGAGCGCATCCATGCCCGGGTCCAGGAGTATATGGACAAGGCCAACCATGAATACTACCTTCGGGAACAGATACACGCCATCCAGGAGGAGCTGGGGGAGGACGAGGATGAGGAGGTCGCCGAGCTGCGCCGCCGCATCAAGGCGTCCAAGCTGCCCCCCGCCGCCCGGGAGCATGTGGAAAAGGAGCTCAAGCGCCTGGCGCGCAGCTCCGTCCACGCGCCGGAGAGCGGCGTCAGCCAGAACTATATCGAATACATGCTGGAGCTGCCCTGGGACGTTTACGATACCTCCAACATCAATATCAAAAAGGCCAGGAAGGTCCTCGAGGCCGACCATTACGGCATGGAGGAGGTCAAGCGCCGCCTGATCGAATACCTGGCGGTGCGTTCCGTCGCCTCCGACAAGCTGAAGAGCCCGATCATCTGCCTGGTCGGCCCGCCCGGCGTGGGCAAGACCTCCATCGCCCAGTCCATCGCGAAGGCGCTGGACCGCAAGTTCACCCGGCTGTCCCTGGGCGGCGTGCACGATGAGGCGGAGATTCGCGGCCACCGAAAGACCTACGTGGGCGCGATGCCCGGGCGCATCATCTCCGCCATCCGCCAGTGCAAGACCATGAATCCGGTCTTCCTGCTGGACGAGATCGACAAGCTTTCCCGCGACATGAGGGGCGACCCGGCCTCCGCCATGCTGGAGGCCCTCGACCCCGCCCAGAACAACGCCTTCCGGGATCACTATCTCGAGGTGCCCTTCGACCTGTCGGACGTGCTGTTCATTACCACGGCCAACTCGCTGGACACCATCGACCACGCCCTGCTGGACCGCATGGAAGTCATCGAGGTGCCCAGCTATACCAGCGAGGAAAAGCTGGAGATCGCCAAGCGGCATCTGCTGCCCAAGCAGCGGGAGGCCCACAACCTGGCTCGCGGCCAGATCCGGGTGTCGGACAAGGCCATCGCCGCGCTGATCGACGGCTATACCCGGGAATCCGGGGTGCGCACACTGGAGCGGCAGATCGCACAGCTGTGCCGCAGGGCGACGCTGCGCCTGGTGGAAAACCCGGAGGAGAAGGGCGTTTCCATCAAGCCCGGAGATTTGAAGGAATACCTGGGCGCGCCCCGCTACCTGCGCCAGCCCGTGGCGCAGAAGCGCGAGGTGGGCGTGGTCAACGGCCTGGCCTGGACCAGCGTCGGCGGCGAGGTCATGCCCGTGGAGGCCCTGTGTTTTGTAGGCAAGGGCAACATGAAGCTGACCGGCAAGCTGGGCGAGGTCATGCGGGAGTCCGCGGAGCTGGCCAGGAGCGTCGTCCGCGCCCGACTGCCGGAATGGGGCGTGGAGGCGGATTTCTTTGACAAGCACGACATCCACATCCATGTGCCGGAGGGCGCGGTGCCCAAGGACGGCCCATCGGCGGGCGTGGCTCTCAGCTGCGCGCTGATGTCCGCGGTGACCGGCCTGTCCGCCAACGGGGCCATGGCCATGACCGGTGAGATCACGCTGCACGGCAGGGTGCTGCCCATCGGCGGCGTAAAGGAAAAGCTGCTGGCCGCCTATCGCCTGGGCATCACCCGGATATTATTGCCCAGGGAAAACGAAAAGGATCTGGAGAAGATCGACGCCGGGATTCAGGATAAAATGGATATCCGCCTGATGGACAGGGTGGATGAAGCGCTGGAGGCCGTGTTGGACCGCCAGGAACAGCGCCAGGCGGGGTGAACGGCACATGATCATCAAGCAATCGAAGTTTGTAAAGTCCCTCAGCGTCTTCGCGCCGTTTCCGGGACAGGGGCTGCCGGAGATCGCCATGGTGGGGAAGTCCAACGTGGGCAAATCCTCGCTGATCAACAACATGACCGGCAATTCCAAGCTGGCCCGGACGTCTTCCGAGCCCGGCAAGACCCGGCTGGTGAATCTGTACCTGATCAATGAAGCCTTCTTCCTGGTGGACCTGCCGGGCTACGGCTTCGCCAGAGCTCCGAAGCAGGAAAAGCAGAAGTGGGCCGACATGATCGAGGGCTACCTGCGCAATTCAAAAAACCTGAGGCATGTTTTCCAGCTGGTGGACGTGAGACACGCTCCCACCGAGGACGACCAGTTGATGGTGGAATACCTGCGGCACTATGACATCCCCTTCACCGTGGTGGCCACCAAGGCGGACAAGCTGTCCAAGGCCCAGCGGGGTAGGAGCATCCCGGTGATCTGCCGCACATTGGGCGTGCAGCCCTGGGAGGTCATGGTCCATTCATCGAAGGACGGCACTGGGAAGGACCGGCTGATGGACCTGATCGAGGCACAGGTCGCGCCGGCGGATGAAACCGAACAATAGTGTCCATGCTGTTGCGGCGACTGTGCCGCCATCGTGGCAAGACATCGTTAATCATCGTTACTAACACGCCGCGTCTGTCGGCTTGGAAGGGAGTTATCATCTTGGGAATCAAAGTGGCTAAATTTGGCGGTTCTTCACTGTGCGACGCGGAGCATTTCCGCAAGGTCAAGGCCATCATCGAATCGGACCCCGACTATCACTATGTGGTGCCCAGCGCCCCGGGCAAGCGCTTTGACGCTGATGAGAAGATCACCGACCTTCTCTACAAGTGCTACCGGCTGGTGGAGCGCGGCCAGAGCCACGAGGAGCTGTTCAGGAAGATCGCGGACCGGTATCTGGGCATCGCGAAGGAGCTGGAGCTTGACTTTGACATCGAGGGCCTGCTGATCGACACCTGCAACGCCATCCGCCAGTACAAGAACCCGGATTTCGCCGCCAGCCGCGGGGAATACCTGAACGGCATACTGCTGTCCAATTACCTGGGCTGGGATTTCATCGACGCCCAGGACGTGGTGAAGTTTGACCGCCAGGGCAACTTCGCCTCGGAGTGGACCAACGAGATCATGGCCGAGGCCCTGAAGAATCACGAACATGCGGTGATCCCGGGCTTTTACGGCGCTTATCCCAACGGCGACGTGCATACCTTCTCCCGGGGCGGCAGCGATATCTCCGGCGCCATCGTGGCCCGGGCGGCGAAGGCCGACCTGTACGTGAACTGGACCGACGTGTCCGGCTTCCTGATGGCCGACCCCCGCATTGTCAAGAACCCCAAGTGCATCCGGGAGCTGAGCTACCGGGAGCTGCGTGAGCTGTCCTACATGGGCGCGACCGTGCTCCATGAGGACGCCATCTTCCCGGTCCACAAGGCGGGCATTCCCACCAATATCCGCAACACCAACGCGCCCGAGGACCCCGGCACGATGATCGTGGTCAATCCCTCGCCGAGCCGTGAGAAGGGCCAGGTCATCACCGGCATCGCCGGCCACAAGAACTTCACGCTGCTGAGCATCGAGAAGGCCATGATGAACGCCGAGCTGGGCTTTGGCCGCCGGGTACTCCAGGCGCTGGAGGACTTCGGCGTCTCCTTCGAGCACCTGCCCACCGGCATCGACACGATGTCCGTCGTCGTCGCGGACAAGGAGCTGGTGACCCGCAAGGAGCAGATCATCCAGCGCATCCAGCAGACCTGCCAGCCGGATTCCATCGACATCAGCGCGGGCATCGCCCTGATCGCCACCGTGGGCCACGGCATGACCAGCGCCCCCGGCACCGCGGCGCGCCTGTTCAACGCGCTGTACGAGGCGGGCGTGAACATCCGCATGATCGACCAGGGCTCCAGCGAGCTGAACATCATCGTGGGCATCAACATCGAGGACTTTGAAACCGCGATGAACGCCATCTATAACGCCTTTGTCAAGGACTGACGCGTGTTTTTCCGGCGCTGACGGTCCCACCTTATAGGCGCTGACGGTCCTACCCTATAACAGAGGCATTCATAGGGAACGGCGGCGAGGGGCAAAATCAGTCGCGGAATAAAACCCATTATCCTATTATGGAGGCATTCAAATGGAACAGAAGAGGCGGACCAAGGGCGCGGCCGACATGAGCACACTGGTCATGGTGTTGCTGTTCATCGCGTCCGTGGCGGTGTTTGCGCTCACCAGCGGCGATCGGCTGTCCCACCTCTTCAAGCCCCTGTATGTGTTTCTGAGGATGGCATCCATCGTGGGCATCATCGGCATCGCCGCCTATTTTATCGGCGAGAGCCTGCCCCGTTCCATCTACGATTACCGGCGCTTCCCGTTCAAATGCTATAAATGGGAGCGAAACGGGCAGATCTATGAAAAGCTGGGGGTGCGCTGGCTCAAGACCCACAGCATCGACATGAGCAGCATCATGCCCAAGGCCTTTCCCAAGCAGAACACCATGTCCCGGGACAAGGCCCACCTGGAGCGGCTGGTGCAGGAGATGTGCAACGCGGAGCTGGTGCACTGGGTGCTCACGCTGATGAGCCCGGTGTTCTGGCTGTTGATCGAAGGCTGGTACGGTGTGGCCATCTCCATCGGTTACGCCCTGAGCAATCTGGGCGACGTCATGATCCAGCGGTACAACCGGCCGCGAATAATAATGATACTCAAGAGGATTGAAGCATGCGAAGGTTGTTGATCATCACATCGATGTACACCGGGCACGGGCATAAGAGCATTGCCGAGGCCCTGGCGGAGCGCTTGTCCGCCTTTGATGATATCGAGGTCAGGATCATCGACGGTTTTGCACTGATGAACCGCTTTGAACAGTACATGGCCGAATACACCTACGGACCGATCACCCGCATGCCCGGCAAGGCATGGGAGTGGAATTTTCTGGCGGGCCAGACCCTGCGCAAGCCCGTGACCACGGCGGTGGCCTCCATGATCCGCGCCAAGCTGCTGGCTCTGCTGGACAGCTTTAAGCCGGACGCCATACTCTCCGCCCATCCGATTTTTCTGGCCTCGGTGCTGGATGTGATGGGGGAGGCGGGGCTGAGTATTCCGCTGATCGCCCACGAGGTGGATCTCGTGGACATCACCGAATACTGGTACGATCCCCGGATATACCGGGTCCTTGCGCCGTCGCGGGAGGCCTATGAATGCACGGTTGCCCACGTGGACGATCCCGAACGGGTGATTGAGGTGGGCTTCCCGGTGCGCAGCCGATTTATGAACGTGACCCCGCCCGCCCCCCATGAGGGCACCGTCATCACCGTCATGAGCGGCTCGGAGGGCAGCGGCATCGTTCGCGCCGTGGCTCATATACTGCTCATGCGCACCGACGCCCACGTCAACGTGATCTGTGGACGCAACAAGAAGCTGCGCAAAAAGCTGAAGAAGGACTTCGGCGAGCGCTACCATGGCCGGCTGAGCGTCATGGGCTTTGTGGATGACATCCAGAATGTCATGGCGGCCAGCGATATCCTCGTGCTGCGCGCCAGCCCGAACGCCGCCCTGGAGGCGGTGGTGCTGAACGTGCCGTTGATCCTGTTCGGCCAGCTGGCGGGTCAGGAGCAGCACAACCCGGACGTGCTCCAGGCCCACGGCGTGGCGAAGTATTGTTCCGTGCCCGAGGCGCTGCCCGAATGCATCCGTTCACTGTACGCCGATGACGGCGCCGGGATACGGGCCATGCGCCAGGCCCAGCGGGCCTACGCCCCCGTCGACAGCGCCGCCGAGACCGCGAAGCTGCTGGACAGTCTCATTCGTCCACTGGCAAATTGAAATATCAGGAGCCGCAATATGGCATATCCCTGCAAATAAGCCGAGCTGTAGCGCAGTATTTGCAGGATGGCGATGCCGCCGGGTCAAATGAGAAATAACGTAAAATACCCGAAAACGCACATAACAGGCTCTTGACAATAAAATGATGTAATTGTATAGTAACGTTTAACGATATGCGTATATTTATGTATGCGCATAGCGCAATTCTGATTGGGAGGAATCCGATTATGAAGTTCAACAAGGCAATCGTTGCACTGATCCTCGCTATCGTGATGGTCATGGGCATGGCTTGCGCCGCCATGGCCGAGGACGCCCTGAAAATCGGCGTCATTGGCCCCTTCACCGGCGCGGCCGCGATCTACGGCAATGCCTGCAAGTTCGGCGCACAGGTGGCGGCTGAGCAGATCAATGCCGAGGGCGGCATGCAGATCGAGCTGCTGAACGAGGACGACGAGCATGACCCCGAAAAGTCCATCAACGCCTTCAACACCGTGCTGGATAACGGCGCTCAGATGATCGCCGGCACCACCACCACGACCCCCTGCATCGCCGTGGGCAAGGAAGCCAACAGCGAGCGCGTGTTTATGCTGACCCCCTCCGCGTCCTCCCCTGATGTGACTGCGGACAAGGACAACGTGTTCCAGGTGTGCTTCACCGACCCCGCGCAGGGCACCGCTTCCGCCCAGTATATCAAGGAGCATGCCCTGGGCGAGAAGATCGCCATCATCTACAACAACGCCGACGCCTATTCCACCGGCATCTATCAGACCTTCGTGGAGGAGGCCAAGGCGCAGGGCATCGAGGTTGTCTCCGAGACCACCTTCACCGACGACACCACCGACTTCTCCGTGCAGGTTTCCGCGGCGAAGGACGCCGGCGCCGATCTGGTGTTCCTGCCCATCTACTATACCCCCGCTTCCATGATCCTGCAGACCTCCAAGAGCATGGATTACGCGCCCGTGTTCTTCGGCGTGGACGGCATGGACGGCATCCTGACCATGGAAGGCTTTGACACCAGCCTGGCCGAGGGCGTGTTCATGCTGACCCCCTTCTCCGCCGACGCCCAGGACGAGCGCACCCAGGCTTTCGTGGCCCGCTACCAGGAGATCACCGGCGAGATTCCGAACCAGTTCGCCGCTGACTGCTATGACGCCGTGTACGCCCTGTACACCGCCTCCCTGGCCGCCGGCATCGACGGCAGCACCGACTATGCCGACGCCTGCGAGAAGCTGATCGCCCAGTTCACCAGCCCCGACTTCAAGATCGACGGCCTGACCGGCAGCATGACCTGGGACGCCTCTGGCGCGGTCACCAAGACCCCCACCGCTGTCGTCATCAAGGACGGCGCCTACGTGGGCTTCAACGACTGATGGATTTAACCAATCCTGCCCCATGATTGTTCATGGGGCAGGATTGGGCCATTCTGCCTGCGAGGTAACTGACGATTGTCAACATAATGGCGTGTTGATGATGGTCAGTTACCTTATACTACTTTTCAAGGAGTTGGAATCACATGGTTTCGTTCCTGCGGTTTCTGATCAACGGCATCAGCCTCGGCAGCGTTTACGCCATCATCGCCCTGGGCTACACGATGGTCTACGGCATTGCCAAGATGCTGAACTTTGCCCACGGCGACGTCATCATGGTGGGCGCGTACATCGCCTTCTGCGCCATGTCCTATTTGTCGCTGCCGCCGGTGCTGGCAGTGCTATGCGCCATGGTGGTTTGCACGGTGCTGGGCGTGATCATCGAGGGCCTGGCCTACCGGCCCCTGAGGGAGGCCACCAAGCTGGCTGTGCTGATCACGGCCATCGGCGTCAGCTACCTGCTGCAGAACACGGCGCTGCTGATCTGGACAGCCAATCCCAAGGTGTTCCCGTCGGTATTCGACGTCGGCGCGATCCGGCTGTTTGACGGCAATCTGGTCATCACCAGCGAGATCATACTGACCATCGTGGCCAACATCGTCATCATGGTGGCACTGACCCTCTTCACCGGCAAGACCAAGATGGGCAAGGCCATGCGCGCGGTCTCCGAGGATCGGGGCGCGGCGGAGCTGATGGGCATCAATGTGAATCGCACGATCTCCGTCACCTTTGCCATCGGCTCGGCCCTGGCGGCCATTGCCGGCGTGTTGCTGTGCTCCTCCTATCCCACGCTGATGCCCACCACGGGCTCCATGCCGGGCATCAAGGCGTTTACCGCCGCGGTTTTCGGCGGCATTGGCTCCATCCCCGGGGCGATGATCGGCGGGCTGCTGCTGGGTATCATCGAGATCCTGGGCAAGGCCTACATTTCCACCGAGCTGGGCGACGCCATCGTGTTCGCCGTGCTGATCATCGTGCTGCTGTTCAAGCCTGCTGGCCTGCTGGGCAAGCCGGTGCACGAGAAAGTGTGAGGTGAGCCCCATGAAAAAGCTGAAAAAGAGCACGGTCAACAACATCATATCCTTCGGCATCGTCATTATCGCCTTTATCATCTGCCAGTCGATGATCGCCTCCGGCGCGATGAAGCGCTCCCTGAGGGGCCAGATGGTGCCCATCTGCGTTTACATCGTGATGGCGATTTCACTGAACCTGGTGGTGGGCATTTCGGGCGAGCTGAGCCTGGGCCACGCCGGATTCATGAGCATCGGCGCGTTTTCCGGCATTATCGCAGCGACTTGGCTGAACGCGGTGTTCAGCATCGAAAGCGAGCTGCTGCAGTTGATCCTGGCAATGGTGATCGGCGGCGTCTTCGCGGGCATCGCCGGTGTGCTGATCGGCATACCGGTGCTGCGGCTGAGGGGCGATTACCTGGCCATCGTGACGCTGGCCTTTGGAGAGATCATCCGCAACGTGCTGAACTGCCTTTACTTCTCGCTGGATGGCAAGCGGCTGCATGTCTCCTTCAATAACCCGAATATCCCCGGCACGGTGCTGGTCAACGGCCCTGCCGGCGCGACCGTGGCGAATAAGATCGCCACGTTCCCGGTGGGTTTCGCGCTGATCATCTTCACGCTGATCGTGGTGATGAACCTGATCAACAGCCGCTCGGGCCGCGCTATCATGGCCACCCGGGACAACCGCATCGCGGCGGAGGCCATGGGCATCAACGTGACCAAGTACAAGATGATGGCCTTCGTCACCGCGGCGGTGCTCGCCGGCATGGCGGGCGCGCTGTACGGCCTGAATTTCTCCACCGTGGCGGCCTCCAAGTTCAAGTTCGATACGTCGATCCTGGTGCTGGTGTTCGTCGTGCTGGGCGGCATCGGCAATATCTGGGGCTCCATCATCGCCGCCGCCCTGCTGACCGTGCTGCCGGAGTTGCTGAGGACCTTCGCCGACTACCGCATGCTGGTGTATGCCATCGTGTTGATTCTGGTCATGCTGGTCACCAACAACCCGATGCTGCGCTCGCTGTTCAGCCAGCTGGCGCGGCGCAGGGGGCGCGAGGCGCAGACGCAGGTGGGAGGTGCTGACGAATGACACAGACGCAAGGCAAGAAGCGACTTCTGGACACCCGAATGGTGCCCGCGCCAAGCCAGGGCATCATCCCCGAGCGCGACCTGCTCAGCACCCCGGTGCTGGAGGCCCGACACCTGGGCATCGAGTTCGGCGGCCTGAAGGCCGTGGAGGACTTTAACCTGATCATTGGCAAGACCGAGATCGCCGGCCTGATCGGCCCCAACGGCGCGGGTAAGACCACCGTGTTCAACCTGCTGACCAAGGTCTACCAGCCCACGATGGGCACGGTGCTGCTCAACGGCAAGGATACCGCCGGCATGAACACCGTCCAGGCCAACAAGCTGGGCATCGCCCGCACATTCCAGAACATCCGCCTGTTTGACAACATGACGGTGGAGGACAATGTGCGCATCGGCCTGCACAACCAGGTCAAATACGGCATGTTCACCGGCATCATGCGCCTGCCCGGTTACTGGAAGGGGGAGCGCAGGCAGCACGAAAAGGCGCTGGAGCTGCTGTCGATCTTCGACATGCAGGACCTGGCCGGGGTGCGCGCCGGTTCGCTGCCCTATGGCGCTCAGAGGCGTCTGGAAATCGTGCGCGCGCTGGCCACGAACCCGTCGCTGCTGCTGTTGGACGAGCCCGCCGCGGGCATGAATCCCCATGAGACGGAAGAGCTGATGCACAACATCATCAAGATCCGCGACCAGTTTAAAATTGCCGTCATGCTGATCGAGCACGACATGAATCTGGTCATGGGCATCTGCGAGGGCATCTGTGTGTTGAACTACGGCCGCATCATCGCCAAGGGGACCGCCGACGAGATCCAGGCCAACCCGACCGTCATCGAAGCCTATCTGGGCAAGAAGAAGGAGGGCTGAGCATGAGCGAAGCGAACAAGAGCAAGAGCCTGCTGAGGGTGGACGACATCCACGTCTACTATGGCAGCATCCATGCCATCAAGGGCGTCTCCTTCGAGGTGAACGAGGGCGAGATCGTAACGCTGATCGGGGCCAACGGCGCGGGCAAATCCACCACGCTGAACACGGTCTCCGGCCTGCTCAAGCCCCGCAGCGGCCTGATTACCTTTGAGGGGAAGGGCATTGTCGGCATCGGCGCAAGCCGCATCGTGGGCCTGGGCATGGCTCTGTGTCCCGAGGGACGCCGGGTGTTCCAGCAGATGACCGTGCGGGAGAACCTGGAGATGGGCGGCTATTCCCGGCCCAACGATGAAATTCCCGCTTCGCTGGAGGACGTGTTCAAGCGCTTCCCCAGGCTGAAGGAGCGCGAGAAGCAGGTGGCGGGCACCCTCTCCGGCGGTGAGCAGCAGATGCTGGCCATGGGCCGCGCACTGATGAGCAAGCCCAAGCTGCTGATGCTGGACGAGCCGTCCATGGGCCTGGCCCCCATTCTGGTGGAGCAGATCTTTGACATCATCAAGGAGCTTCACGCCGCGGGCACCACGATCCTGCTGGTGGAGCAGAACGCCCAGATGGCGCTGTCCATCGCCGACCGGGCCTATGTGCTGGGTACCGGCAAGATCACCATCTCCGGCCCCGCCGATCAGGTGCTGGCGGACGACCGCGTGCGCGAGGCGTATCTGGGCGGCTGAGCATGGACAGAAATAAGCTGGAGGCGCAGATGGCCGGGCTGCCGCTGTATCAGTATGCCTTTATCGACACGGACGAGTTGGTGTTTTCCCAGCGGGTGCGCTACATTTGCGAGACGGAATGCCCGATGTACAACACCACCTGGGCCTGTCCGCCGGCAGTGGGCAGCGTGGACGCCTGCCGGGAGCGGGTGATGGCCTTCGAAGAGGGACTGCTGATCGCCACGATCACCGAGGTCAGCGACATTGCAAATATCGAAGAAACCCTCGCGACCCGTGCCGACCATGAGGAGATCACCCGGCAGGTGCTGATGATGGTTCGCCAGCAGGCCGCGCAGACGTTGACGCTGTCCACCGAAGCCTGCACCCACTGCGAGCACTGTACCTGGCCGGACGCGCCCTGTCGATTTCCCGACCGCATGTTTCCCTGCGTGGAGAGCCACGGCATACTGGTCACGGACCTTGCGGAAAAGCACGGCATAGAGTTCCTGGCCCAGGGAAATATCGTCACATGGTTTTCACTGATACTGTATAAATAAACCAAACTGGCTGCAACTCATGAATTGCAGCCAGTTTGGCTTTATTAGGCGTTCACCGCTTCGGCGCGATGCGCTTTCCGCTGGGAACGATGGCCCTCTGGGGACAGACCAGTACGCACAGGTGGCAGCCCACGCAGCGCTTGCCGTTGAGCACCGGCGCACGCTGAGCGTTCAGTCGGATGGCCTGATGGCCGCCGTCGGCGCAGGAGATTTCGCAGCGCCCACAGCCGATGCACCGGTCCCGGATAAACCTCGGAAACATGACGGTATCCCGCTCCAGCACATCCGTGGTCGGACTCAGCGCGTCCAGGCCCAGGCCGACGATTTGGGCGACACTGGAAAAGCCCTTCTCCGCCAGGTACAGGTTCAGCCCCTCCTTCAGATCGTCGATGATCCTGTAGCCGTATTGCATTACGGCGGTGGTCACCTGGATGGATCCGCCGCCCAGCAGCATGAATTCCAGCGCGTCCTGCCAGGTCTCCACGCCGCCCATGGCGGAGATGTGCATGCCCTTCAGCGCCGGGTTCTGGGCCAGCTCCGCGATAAAGCGCAGGGCGATGGGTTTTACGGCGTTGCCGCTGTAGCCGCCCACGGCGCTGTGGCCGTGCACCGAGGGGGAGGAGACGAAGGTGTGGATGTTCAGGCCGATCACGGACTTGATGGTATTGATGGCGGCGATGCCGTCTGCGCCGCCGCGCCTGGCTGCTTCGGCGGCGGGGCTCATGTTGGCGACGTTCGGCGTCAGCTTTGCCAGCACCGGTATGCCGCAGGCCCATTTGGCGGCGGCGGTGAACCGCTCCACCAGTTCCGGCACCTGGCCGATATCTGATCCCAGGCCGCCCTCAGCCATGTTGGGACAGGAGAAGTTCAGCTCCACCGCGTCAGCGCCGTTATCCTCGCAGATCCGGGCCAGAACGCCCCATTCCGCCTCATTTTGTCCCATGATGGAGGCGAGTATAAACTTGGAGGGGTAATTCGCCTTCAGCTTGCGGAAGGCTTCCATGTTCTCCGCCACGCTCTGAGTGGAGAGCTGTTCGATGTTCTTGAAGCCCACGATGCCGCCTGCGGCGTCGGTGACGGCGGAATATCGGGGGGATGCCTCGTGAATGTCCAGCGCGCAGATGGTCTTGAAGCATGCGCCGGCCCAGCCCGCCTCGAAGGCGCGGGCGCACATCTCGTAGGTGCTGGCGACCACTGAGGAGGACAGCAGGAAGGGGTTTTCCAGCGGTATGCCGCACAGCTCGCACCGCAGGCGGCTCTCGTCCGCGGGAACAGGAGTTTCCACCTCGGGCTTTACCTGGGCGTACAGTCGTTTCATCAGGCCACGGATGGGGATTTGGCCCTGTCGCACACAGGCCCACTCACAGGGCGCGGCACATGCCACGCAGGGGTTTTCCTCGGGAAGCCGGGAAACCGCCCCCTGTTCGTTGCGCAGCCAGATGCTGCGCAGTATGCCGGAGGGCTCCAGCTTATCGCAGGCCGCGTCGCATGGCGCGTCATGGCACAGGGCGCAGCGGACCATGTCCAGCCTGGAAATCATCGGCTCGCTCTGAATCACAATGGATCACCTCTTTTCGTAAACCATTTTATCATAACTCCCGCGCAAAAAGTTCACAAGGGATGACAAAAATGAGAACCGAATATTCGATTCTCATTACATTACAATTAACAATATATTAATTCTCCCAAAGGACCACGGACGGAAAAGGCTGTTCGCTCCTCATGTCTCGTCGTGTGCCTTTTCGTCCTTCTGCGATTCGTCGCTCTCCTCCGCCTGCTCATAGGCTTCTTCGGGAAGCTCGCCGATCTCCAGGTCATAGCCTACGGTGTGCATCGAGATGTCGTGAATGTCCTCCACCAGCGAGCCCAACCCGATGATCACGCTGCCCGTCACGATCCCGCTGCAAATGCCAAACAGCGACCACCAGAAGTTGGTGAACTCCAGTCCAAAATGGATGAACAGATAGGGGAACGGGATGACCAACACGCCGATGACGATCAGCATGATGGAAAGGGGATAGCGCTTGCGGGCGAGATCCGCGAGTATGGCCTTGTACCTCATGGTGGAAACCTCCTTGATTGTGCGATAAGGGATAATATCTTACCTGTCCGCGAAGTCCCGCAGACAGGGTTATACGGGTTCAAATCGAATGGGTCTGCGCTGCTCAAACAACACGCGCCAGCCCCCGCAGGCAGCGGGTTGCCATTCGTAGAAGCCCCGGCCCTCCAATGGAAACCATTTGCCCATCAGGTTGACGATCACGCCGCCGTGACAGACCACCAGGGCGGATTCCCAGCTAAGGGCCAGCAGCGCTTCGCCGGCGGAAAGCACCCTGCGCCGGAACGCCCCGGTGGATTCGCCGTCGGGACAGGCGACGGTGCCGGTCCCGTCCCCGATCCAGCGCAGGTAATCGGCATCGCGCTTCAGCGAATCGTAGCCGAGCATCTCAAACCGGCCAAAGTCCATTTCCGAAAGGGAGGGCAGGACGCGGTCGGCCTTGTGCCCCGTCAGAATAAACAAGGTTTCATCGGCCCGCGCCATCCCGCTGGACAGGTACAGCTCGCAATCCGGCAGCGAACGGGATTGGGCGATCTCGAGAGCCTGTTTCCGGCCGCCTTCCGACAGGGGCAGGTCGGTGCGGCCGCAATAGATGCGCCGTTCGTTGGCCTCGGTCATGCCGTGGCGCAGCAGGTACAGCGCCCTCATCGGATGCGCTGCGGTATCCCGCAGAACAACCGCCAGACCTCATCGGCCTGCCGGGCCAGCCTCATATTCATGCGTCCACAGGCCTCCCGCCAGGCGCGCAGCACCGGGTCCATGGGCACGACGCCACCGGAGACGTCGTTGGCGATGAAGATCATATCCTTTAACCGACCGGGGTCGGTCAGAAGGGCGTCCGCAGGCTCCAATCTCGACCGGACGCGGTTCAAGGCGAAGCGATCGATGTAGGCCACGCAACGCCGGGAGAAATCCAGCGCAAGCGTATCCTCGGTGCACACCTGGATGGCGTCGTCCGTCAGGCCGAAGCGCTCCCGGGCGTAATCCAGCTTGCCCTGATAGCTGCCGCCGATAATCAGGATCATACGAAGCCTCCTTCAAACCACAGGTGCAGGTTTGCCAGCGCCATCAGCGCCGCGCACTCCGAAACGGTCAGCGCGAACCCGGCCAAATCGCCGGACACACCCTTCAACGTCCGATAGCCCCAGAGCATCGCCAGCCCATAGGCCAGCGTCTGGACGACCGGTATGATCACAGGGCGTCCCAGCCAGATCCAGCAGGCGGCCACGGCGATGAGCCAGATGACGGCGACGGCGACGCGCTGCCCGGACTTGCCCTCGGTTTTGGCGTATTCGCTGTGGCCGATGGGCTTCAGGGTCAGCACACAGATGGCCGAGCCGCACCGAGAGATGACCGGGATGAACAGCAGCGGCCGCAGGTCGTCCCATGCCATGGTGACGGTGGAAGCGTAGGAGAACATCATCAGCAGCCCCAGTCCCACCACGGCGAATGCCCCGGTGTGCACGTCCTTGAGGATGCGCAGCCTCTGCTCCAGCGGCCGCCAGGACAGTATGGCGTCGCAGGTGTCCATGTAGCCGTCCAGGTGGATAAAGCCGGTCAGCAGCCAGGGCAGCGCCGCGACGAGCGCCGCGTTCAGCGTGGGAACCAGTATCAACCTGCCCAGCGCCGCCAGCACGGCCCAAAGCAGCCCCAGCAGCGCGCCGACGAGGGGCAGGCACACCAGCATCATATCCCGGGCGTCCTCGTCCCAGGGGCGGTAGGGGCAGGGGAGCGCGGTGAACATGCTGTAGCACATGCAGAAGGCGTTCCAGAATCGCTTCATACCGGCAGGGCCCCCTTGTGGACGATGTATTGCCCGGCCACGACCTCGATCACATTGTCACAGCGGGCGGCCATGCGGCGATCGATGAACGCGAGTCCCCGGCGGTAGGCCTCCGTCAGGTCGTCATACAGCAGGGCGTCGGAAAAGATGTAGTCGGACACCAGTACCGTATTGGGCGCGCGGTCGACGAAGGTTTCCAGCGCCCCGGCGATCCGCTCAGCTGCGTCCATGTCCACGCCCTCGTGGGGGAACATCTCGTTGGACAGCAGCGCGGTCACGCTGTCCAGCAGGAACGAGCCCTTCGGGTCGGCATGGTCGAGGCAGGACAGTATGTCCCGATTACATTCCAGTGTCTCAAAGCCCCAGCCGGCCCGCTCGTCCCGGTGGCGGCGGATGCGGGCATAATCCTCTTCATCACCGGGGATCATCGTGGCGATGTAGTAAAGAGGGGTTCCGCTGGCCTTCGCCACTCGCTGGGCGTAAAAGGACTTGCCGTTCTTACAGCCGCCGGAGATGTAGGTGCTCATCATGCCTCTCCCAGGAAGGTCTTGTTGCCGCGAATCTCGGCGAGGTAGCCATCGTCGATGGCGGCTTCCTCGAAGGTGGCCATGTTGCGGATCACGCTCTGGGACGCGGCCACCAGCTCGAAGGCGATGGGACAGCCGCTGCCCTCGCCCAGGCGCATGTTCATCAACAGCATCGGTTCCAGGCCCATGGCTTCCATGGCGATGGAATAGCCCTTCTCCACCGAGGCATGGGAGGGGATCATATAGGCCGCGGCGAGGGGGTTCAGCCGGAACGCGCACAGCGCCGCCACGACGCTGATGAAGCCGTCGATCACCACGGGCAGCCTTGCTGCCGCCGCGCCCAGATAGGCCCCGCACATGGCGGCCAGGTCGAAGCCGCCCACCTTCATCAGCACGTCCACCGGGTCTTGGGGGTCGGGCTGCCAGCGGGCAATGGCGCTGTCGATCAGCGCGATTTTCCGGGCGTAGGCTTCATTGTTGATGCCCGCCCCGCGGCTGACGGTTTGCGACGCGGGCAGGCCCAGCAGCGTGGAGAGCACTGCGCTGGAGGTGGTGGTGTTGCCGATACCCATCTCGCCCACGCCGATGATCTGGATGCCCTCGTCGGCCGCCCGACGGGCCGCCGCGATGCCGATTTGCAGGGCGCGTTCCACCTGCTCCCGGCTCATGGCGTGTTCCCTGGCGAAGTTCCGTGTGCCATGGGCGATCTTCACATCCCGCACACCGGTCTGATGGAAGTCGGCGTTGATGCCCACGTCCATCACGTCCAGCTCGGTGTGGAAATGGCGGGCCAGCACGGCCACGCCGGTCAGTCCGCGGGTAAAGTTGATGGTCTGGCTCAGCGTCACGCTCTGGGGGCAGCTGGAGACGCCCTCCTCGAAAATGCCGTTGTCCGACGCGAATATCAGCACCCGGCGACGGTCCACCGGGTTGTAGAGCCTGCCCGTCATGCCGGCCAGCTTGACGGAGAGGTCCTCCAGCTTGCCCAGGCTGTGGGGCGGCTTGGCGAGGCTCTCCTGTCGGGCCAGGGCGAGCGCCATGGCCTCGCGGTCGGGCTCGCGGATCTGGCTCAGGGTTTCCTGAAGAAACTGTTCCATAGGTCGGTGATTTTTCCTTTCAATGCATCAATCTTTTCTCTGATCTGAAGGCTGTCAAACCAGTCCCGCACCGGCTTCAGCCTCTCGGCGATCTGCAGCGAATCGATCCACTCCCGCACTGGCCTCAGCTTTTCAGGGATGCCGGTGCCCTCGAACCATTCGCCGATCTGTTTTCCGGTGGGCAGGTAGGTGTAGACCTGGACATAGCGCCGTGCGCCGGTGAACCTCTCAAGATAAAAGTCCTCCAGCGCGCTGATCTTGACCTCGCCGGTGGAGGAGGCGTGGACGAAGCGGTTGCCGCCGATCCAGAAGCCCATGTGGTCGCTGGGGTCCCGGTCCTGAACGGTGTCAAAGCAGATCACGTCCCCGGCCAGCAGGTCGCGGGGATTGGTGATCAGCGGATAGCGCTCGTCGGTGCCGATGATCTCGGCGGAATGATAGGGGAACTCAAAGCCCTCGGGCGTCAGGCAGTACATCACCAGGCCGCTGCAATCGAACCGGTCCGGCCCCGCCGCGCCCAGCACGTAGGGCTTGCCCAGGTGCTCCAGAGCCCGCATGACCACCACCTCGCCCTGGGTGAAGCCCGAGGACGTCAGACAAATCAGCATCAGGCACAGCCACAGCGCGACCGTCTGGATCAGGAAAAAGCGGGCCTTGCGGAAGGGGCGAAAGCGGGGACGATGCATACGGGGTGCTCCTTTGTAACCTTCGTAATGGTTTGCAGCGGCGGCCTTTGGGCCGCCAGAGCTTTTTTATTTTCCGGCCAGGGACTTGCGGTATTTTTCGCTCTCCCAGTTGGCGATGAAGGCCTTGGCGGCCTCGCCCATGGTGGAGAGGGTGTAGCCCTTCTTTTCGATGGCGCGGCAGATGAACAGCACGGCGGTCAGCGTCTCGGCGATTACCTGGGCCTTGGCGGCGGGCATGTTGAAGGTCACGACGCCGGTCTTCGGATTGCAGACAGCCATGCCCGCCTCCGGCCTGCCCTCGCCGAAGCTGAACGCGCCGGTGAGGAACACCAGCTGGTCGGGGTAGAGGGGGGATTCCAGCAGGAACTTCTCGGTGAAATCGCCGGTGGCCAGCTGTTCGGTCAGGAAGGGGCAGTCCGCTTCCACCAGACCGTCGCCGATGTCCTTCACACCCACCGCTGGGAAACTGCCGTTCTCGATGTCGAAGGCTTTCGCGATGCGGTCGTTCACGTCGGTGTGGATGCGCAGGCACTCATCGGGATCGTCGCTGTGGGCGATCAAGCCGTGGTTCTGCATGAAGATGGCGGCGGGACGGCGGCCCGTCTCGGCCTCCACGCGCCGGACCTCATCCCGGATGGAGAAGGTGAGCCTCGCGCCGGGGTCCACATAGCTGACCCAGCCCCAGCTGTAGTCGGCGTCCGCCAGGGCGTCCCTGACGATGGCCTCCAGCTCGACGCTGCAGGCGGCCAGGTTGGCATACACGCTGTGGCTGTGGGCCACGTAGGTGTCCAGAATCGAATGGAAGCCCGCCTCCACGGAGGGCCGCAGTGCCGCGAGGCCATCGATGGCCTTTGTATTGGCCTTGGCGACCTCACTGCCGGCCTTCTCCACGTCCTCAAGGGTGGCGGGGTCGGTATTGTTGTAAAAGCGGCGCAGGGCCTCGTAATCCAGCACGGCATAGGCCTTGTCGGGGCGAATGTCCTTCAGGCAGTAGCCCGAGGCCTTGATGGCCATCAGGCCGCCCTCCAGCTTCGCCGAGGTGTTGCCGCCGCCGCCCTGCACATAGTCCGCCCGCGCGCCGACGCTGGTGGAGATGCGGGTGAAACTTTCCAGTCGTTCCCGGTTGCTTTCAAAGAAGTTGCTCATGTCCTTTCCTCCGTTTGTGTGTTTGTCATATTCGCCGCTCAACGGCGTCATTTTCGCGATCATAAAGTGGATCGCCTTGCCCTGCCCGACGTACAGTCGCTCGTGCTCGGAGACGTAGTTCGGCTGAAATCCCGAGCCATGCAGGTCGTCCGTCAGATAGCGGATTTCGAAGCCACATTCGCCCATATAGCGCTTTGTGGCGGTGAACAGGGCGTCGTTGTCCGTCTTGAACCAGATTTCCCCGCCCGGTGAGAGAAACTCGCGGTACTGTAACAGCTGTCGCGGGTGGGTCAGGCGGCGCTTGTGGTGCTTGGCCCGCTCGTCCCAGGGGTTGGGGAAATTGATGTAGATGCGACTGATGCCGTCCGCGGCGCTGAAGGTGTCGTAGATGCGCATGGCATCCACCTCTGAAAAGACCAGGTTTGCCGGGGGATGATCCCCGTATTCCCGCTCCGTGTTGCGCACGGACACCGCCAGCACGGTGCGAACCTCGTCGATGGCGACGTAGTTGATTTCCGGGTTGTCATGGGCCATCCGCACCGTGGAAACGCCCTTGCCGCAGCCGATTTCAAGGCAGAGGGACCGGTCGGGGTCCGCGAACTGCTCGCGCCAGTGGCCCCGGTGACGGGAAGGCTCTTCAATAAAATAGGGACAGGCGGCCAGCTTGGGCTCGGTCCAGGGCTTTCTGCGCATGCGCATGGCTAACCCTCTCTCCGGGCGTTTTCGCCTTGCGCGGCCTTTTCGGCTTCCTCCTTGCGCTTGGTCACCGTGCGCATCCAGTACAGCAGGCCGATGCCGCCCAGCGTGGAGACCACCCACAGGATCAGCGCCAGTTGTACCCGCGAGGTCAGCATCGCCACCAGGCCCAGTATGTACAGCGCCACCAGGATCAGCGCTGCGATGGCGCGCAGCCTGTGGAAAAGCGCGTTGCGATCATTCATGTCGTCGTTCACATCCCCGGATAATAGTTATATCATTATAATATTCGATCAACAAAGCTGTTTGTCCTGCCAATTGAAGGGCGAATCAAAGATTTTTCTTGCACGGAAGGGTTAATCGCGCTATACTTGAAGCGTTGTGGAAGGGGGAATGCAGGTGATCAGGACCATAGTTGCGCGCCTTGAGGCGATACTGACGGAACTGGACGCGCTGTCCGGGGCAAGCGGGTCGCCGGAGGCGCTGGAGGATTTGAACGCGGAATTTGAGGACACGCTGATGATGCTGTCGGACATCGATCCACGGGAGGAGGGCTGGCAGGAGGAACTCTCGGATACGCTGGAGGATCTGCGCGCACTGGCCGGGGATTACCGGAGGACGGGGATCGCCGGGGTGGAAGCGCTGGCGTCGAAGCTGGAGCAGGCGGCGCGGGTTTGAACGCAGGGCGCGACCCGGCGCTTGTAATTTGCGGCCCGATGCGCTATAATGGTCCATATTGGATTATATTGATAAAATACAGAGGGGGTTGCCTATGAAGCGCTACAGGCCCCATTCGCCGGGCTTTATCGTGCTGTATGTGCTGACGCTGCTGAGCCTGGCCGACGTGGTGTATACCACCATCAGACAGGTGAGGGGCCTCAATAATGATCTGATGGGCGGTTTTTCGTTCTTTTCCTACCTGGTTTTTGCCATGGCCTGCTGTTATACCTGGCAATATGCCCGGGCCCAGGTGGTCATCGACGGCACGAAGATGCGCGTGGCATTCCCGGCCAACATTCGCCCCAGGGAAGGCCAGCCCCGGGCGATGATCATCTTTCGCCAGGGGGACCTGGACCTGAAATTCATCGACAAGACCATCGACCTGAAGCTGGTGACCCGCTACGGTTATGTGGAGGATCTGGGCTACGAGCGGCTGGACCAGAGCCAGAGCGGTGAAAAGAGCAAGCTGTTTCCGGTGCACGAGGTGGCCTTCATCACCAGCGAAAATAAGCGCTATCATATGAACGCCGGCATCTACAGCGACG
Source organism: Clostridia bacterium (assembly GCA_017512905.1). GTDB lineage: Bacteria > Bacillota > Clostridia > Christensenellales > Aristaeellaceae > UBA2862. The sequence continues at coordinate 201,838 of JAFWEL010000130.1, read as the reverse complement.
CGCAGAATAAGGAAATATTCACCCAGGTACGCGACATTACCGGCATCGAGCCGGAGGGCAGGCTGGCGGAGCTGCTGAAGTAAACCAGTAAATCAATAATTTGTATGACAAGGCCCCGGAAACCCATCACAGGCTTTCCGGGGCCTTGTCATTGATCCGCGGTCATCCCACCACGATATTGACCAGACGGCCGGGAACGAAGATCAGCTTTTTGACGCTCTTGTCGCCGATCAGCTTCTTCACCTCGTCCAGGGCCATGAAGTAGTCGTTCGCGGACTCCCGGGTCAGGTCGGAGGGCACATCCATGCGCCCGCGCACCTTGCCGTTGATCTGCAGGGCCACTTCGACGGTGTCCTTGACCAGAGCGGCCTCGTCGTACTGCGGCCACTCGGCGTACATCAATTCGCGGTCGGACAGCCCGCACAGCTGGTTGATCTCCTCGGTGATGTGGGGCGCGACGGGGTTCAGCAGTTTCACCAGCGCCAGCAGCTCGCCCCGGGTGACGCTGCCCTTGGCGTAGATGGCGTTCACCAGCGTCATCATGGCGGCGATGGCGGTGTTGTACTTCATCTTCTCGTAGTCCTCGCCGACCTTCTTGATGCAGGTGTGCACGTCGTAGGCCAGGTCCTTCGAGATGCCGTTTTCGTCGGTGAGCATTTCCATCAGCCGCCACACGCGGTCCAGGAACCGCTTGCAGCCCTTCACGGAATCGTCGTTCCAGGGTGCGGCGGCGGTGTAATCACCCATGAACAGCACGTACAGCCGCAGCGTGTCCGCGCCATACTGTTTCACGATGTCCAGCGGGTCCACCACGTTGCCCTTGCTCTTGGACATCTTCTCGCCATCGCTGCCCAGGATCAGGCCCTGGTAGCTGCGCTTGGCGTAGGGCTCGGGGGTGTTGACCTCGCCGATGTCGTACAGGAAGCGGTGCCAGAACCGGCTGTACAGCAGGTGACGGGTGACGTGCTCCATGCCGCCGTTGTACCAGTCCACGGGCATCCAGTACTTCATCTCATCCATCGAGGCGAAGGCCTTGTCGTTGTGGGGATCGACGAACCGGAGGAAGTACCAGCTGGAGCCGGCCCACTGGGGCATGGTGTCGGTCTCGCGCTTCGCCGGACCGCCACACTTGGGGCAGGTGCAGTTGACGAAGCTCTCGATGCGGGCGAGGGGGGACTGGCCGTCGGTGCCGGGCTCGAAATTTTCCACGTCAGGCAGCGTCAGGGGCAGCTGGTCGTAGGGCACGCCCACGGTGCCGCACTTCGGGCAGTGGATCAGCGGGATGGGCTCGCCCCAGTAGCGCTGGCGGTTGAAGGCCCAGTCCTTCATCTTATACTGTATGCCCTTGCGGCCGATGCCCTTCTGAGCCAGGAAGTCCAGCATGGCGGCGATAGAATCCGCCTTGTTGTCGTAGGCGTTCAGGAAATCGGAATTGACCATCGGGCCATTGCCGGTGTAGGCTTCCTTTGAGATATCACCGCCCTTGATGACCTCGATGATGTCCACGCCAAACTTGGTGGCGAACTCCCAGTCGCGCTGGTCGTGGGCGGGCACGGCCATGATCGCGCCGGTGCCGTAGCCCATCATCACGTAGTCGGCGATGAAGATCGGGATCTTCTTGCCGTTGACGGGGTTCACGGCCTCCAGGCCCGCAAGCCGCACGCCGGTCTTGTCCTTGACCAGCTGGGTGCGCTCGAACTCGGTCTTGCGGGCACACTCCTCGCGGTAGGCCTCGACGGCGGACCAGTTCGCTATGCGGTCCTTATACTTGTCCAGCAGTGGATGCTCCGGGGCCATGACCATGAAGGTGACGCCGAACAGGGTGTCCGGCCGGGTGGTGTAGATCTCCAGCTTCTCGTCCGCGCCGTCCAAGGAGAAATCGACAAAGGCGCCGGTGGAGCGGCCGATCCAGGTGACCTGCTGCTGTTTGATGCTTTCGGGATAATCCACGGTCTCCAGGCCCTCCAGCAGCTTGTCGGCGTACTGGGTGATGCGCAGGTACCACACGTCCTTGGGCAGCTGCACCACGTCGCTGTGGCACACGTCGCACTTACCGCCCTGACTGTCCTCGTTGGACAGCACCACCTTGCAGTGGGGGCAGTAGTTCACCAGCGTTTTGGCGCGGAACACCAGGCCGTGATCGAACAGCTTCAGGAAGATCCACTGGGTCCACTTGTAGTAGTCCGGGAGGGAGGTAGAGATTTCCCGACTCCAGTCGAAGGAGAAGCCGATCTGCTTCATCTGGTCCTTGAAATGGTCCACGTTCTTGGTGGTGATCACATGGGGATGGGTGTTGGTCTTGATGGCATAGTTCTCCGCCGGCAGGCCGAAGGAGTCAAAGCCCATGGGGAACAGCACGTTGTAGCCCTCCATGCGGCGCTTGCGGGCCACGACCTCCAGGCCGGAATAGGCCTTGATGTGGCCGACATGCATGCCCGCGCCGGAGGGATAGGGGAACTCCACCAGCGCGTAAAACTTCGGCTTGACGTGGCTCTTTTCCGCCTCAAAGGCGTGTGTATCGTCCCAGTGGCGCTGCCATTTGGTTTCGATTTCGGCGGGCGAATAGACGGGAATGTTTTTCATGGTATGCACCTCGTACTATTATTGTAAAACCGGTCAGGCAAATGCGTCCTGACCGGTAACGGTATCCATTGCGATGCAATCAGTTGGCCGCGGTCGCTTCGTCAGCGGCCTCTTCAACGGCGTCAGCAGCTGCTTCGACCTCCGCCTCGGCGTTGTCGGCAGCAGCCTCAACCGCTTCGGCAGCTTCGTCGGCGGCTTCCTCAACGGCCGCACCCGCTTCGTCCGCAGTCTCCTCGGCGGTATCCACAGCGTCTTCCACGGCGGCGGCAGCCTCATCAGCCGTCTCTTCCACGGCAGCGGCAGCCTCTTCGGCCGTCTCCTCAACAGCCGCGGCAGCCTCATCGGCCGTCTCCTCAACGGCGTCGGCAGCTTCCTCAACGGCTTCCTCGACGACGGCGTCATCGATGGTCACGGGAGCGGGGCTGCTGGTGTTGTGGGAGGTGACGATGGTGGCGACGATCGCCAGCACGATGAACGCGGTCGCGGCGATCTTGGTATAATTCTGCAGCTTGCCCTCCATGCTCTTGGCCTTGTTCTTGCCGAAGAATGTTTCAGCGCCGCCGCCAATCGCGCCCAAACCCTGGCGCTGGCCCTCCTGCATCAACACAGTGACGATGAGAACGATGGAGATCAGAATCAGTACGATATCGATGATAATGGACAAAGCGGTCATGGAACATCCTCCTTAAAGTATAAAACACATATCCTTCGATCCACTGTCGGGCTGAAAGCCGCCCGAAACGCGCAAAAAAAGCACGCTGATCAAAACACGCTGGACTATTATAGCACGCTTCACATCAAAACGCAACCGTATTTTCGCGGAAAAGGGTCGATTTTGACTATAAAATGACGGTTAATTCTTGATGTATGGCGGCGATGCTATTCCTCCTCGAACATTTCGCCGATCCTGAGCTTTGCACGGTAGACCTCGTTCCGGGCATAGCCGGTGTCCTGCGCTTCGCGGGACGCCTGGGCGAGCGTCGTGCCGTCCAGCATCCGCTCCAGCATCCAGGCCTCGGCGGAGGGCCTTGACGCCAGCGCCTCGGCTGGGGGCAGCATGGAGATATCCACCGCCAGGCAGTATTCACCCTTTTCAACGTTCGGGTTGTTCCGAAGCTGAACCAGCACCGCCGGGGCTTCGCCGCGGTAAATGCGCTCGTAGCGCTTGGTGAGGTCGCTGCACACGCAGAGCATGCACCGCGGCCATAGTCCGGCGAGGGCGGCGACCAGCTCGACGACCCGGTGGGGGGATTCATACAACACAAATACGGGAATGCCCGCCTGATGTATGGCCTTCAGCTTGTCGGACAGGGCCTTCCGCTCCCGGGGCAGGAAGCCGTAAAAGGCAAATTCCCGGGCGTCGAAGCCGGAGGCGGACAGCGCTGTCACCACCGCCGAGGGACCGCACACCGGCTCCACGGGGATGCCCGCCTCCCAGCAGGCGCGCACCAGCAGGTGACCGGGGTCGGAGATGCCGGGGGTGCCCGCGTCGCAGGTCAGCGCCACGGTCAGGTCCTCCTCGAGCATGCGGTCCACGATCAGCGGGGCCTTGCCCTCCTCGTTGTGCCGGTGGCAGGAGATCATGGGCTTTTTCAGGTCGAACTGGTTGAGCAGCTTCATCGTCACCCGGGTATCCTCCGCGGCGATCAGGTCGGCCTCCTCCAGAGCCTGTCGCATCCGGGGCGTCAGGTCGCTCAGGTTGCCGATGGGCGTGGCCACGACGTACAGCTTGGGCATCGGTGGATTCTCCTTGTTACTTACTTATAATGAAAAAAAGCTCGTTACGGGCTTCAAAGGACTCGAGGATGGTCATTCCTCCGGGCAGGTGTTCCGCCATCCAGCGGGGATAGTTCGCCGCCATGCCCACGTTGCGTCCCCCGAGGGTGCGCGTGGGGAAGGACACGACCAGGAACGGGGCGTTCACGGCGCTCATGACGCGGGCCGCCCCGCCGGCTTCCTGGCGCTCCAGCAGCGGCAACAGCTTGAACAGCAGTGCCACGTCGAAATGCTCCCCGGGAATCGCGCCGGGGCACAGCAGATCGGCGCATCCGGCGGAAACAGGCATATCGTAGGTCTCGTGAAAGCAATTGACGGCGTAGACCGCCGCGCCTGAGATGTCCACGCCCACGGTCGGTATGCCACGGGCCCCCAGATACAGGGGATGGATGCCGCAGGCGAGATCAAGAACCGACCGTGGTCGGCCTATGATGCCGGCGATGCGCTGCCAGAGGGCGTCCATGTCGGAAAGGGGCAGCCGTTCCCGGGTGGAGGCGTGGCGGCTGAGCATCCTTTCGAGACCGGCGTCGGTTTTATCGATGGCCCACGCCTGCATGTCATAGGCCAGCTGGCGCGCCTCCAGGGGCGTCATGAACGCGCCGGTGATGCCGTGCAGCGCCTCCCGGGCGGCTTTTTCCACATCCTTCGCCTTTTTATAGCGCTTTTCGCACTCCGCCCACACCCGGCGTACCGTGTCCGGGCAGACGTCCCGGTAATTCTTCGCGCGCAGCAGCTTCTCCAACAGGTCGTTATTCATCGCCGAGCAGCTCCATCAGCTTTCCGTAAAACCGCAGGTTGTGGGCCGTCGCCAGCCGAAGGGCATAGGGGTCGTTCACCTTGAACAGGTGATGCAGGTAGGCCCGGGAATGCTTGCGGCAGAGGATGCAATCGCAGGCCGGGTCGACGGGACCGTCCTCCCGACGGTGTTCCTCATCCAGAATATACAGGAATTTGTAGAATTTTCCGTCCTCCCGGCGCACGCCCTCGCGGGTGTCCATGCCGGGCAGCCAGGTGTACAGCCGCTGGTGCCGGGCCTCCCGGGTGGGGATGACGCAGTCGAACAGCGTATAGCCCATGCCCACCAGCAGGGCGATCTCTTCGGGCCTGCCGAGGCCCATGGCGTACTTGACCTTGTGATTCGGCATGGCGTCCGCGGCCATCTTCAGGATGTCGGGCCGGAACGCGCCGCTCTGGTCCAGGGGCCAGCCCCCGAAGCCGTAGCCGTCGAAGCCGATTTCCTCCAACCGATGCCCGCATTCCATGCGCAGACCGGGGTCGCTTCCGCCCTGAACGATGCCGAACAGCAGCGGCTTCTTTTCCATCCTCCGGGTCAGCTTGTCAAATTCCGCCCGGCAGCGCTCGCCCCATTTCACGGTCAGCTCCACGCTGCGGCGCTGGACCTCCATGGGGTCATCCGGGTGGGTGCACATGTCCAGCGCCATCATGATGTCGCTTCCGTATTGGAACTGCACCTGGATGCACTTCTCCGGCGTAAAAGTCAGCTTATCCCGACCGCAGTCGGGTCTGAAGATGATCTCCTTGTCGCGGATCTCGCCGTATTCCGGGTTCTCCCGGATCAGCGAATAGAGCTGGAAGCCGCCGGAATCGGTCAGTATGGCCCCTTTGTAACCGGTGAAGCCGTGGAGACCGCCCAGACTCTTGATGAGCTTCGCCCCGGGCTTGGTCATCAGGTGGTAGCTGTTCATCTCACAGCCCTGAAGCCCGGCGTCATAGACATCCTCAAAGGCCCCGGCGCGAATCGCCCCGTAGGTGGCGTCGGGGAAGAAGGCGGGCAGCCTGACGGCTCCGGACGGGGTATTGAGGGTGCGGTCAATGGTATTCATAGCTTCTCCAGGACGCGCAGGCTCGCGCTTCTCGAACGGGGGTTCTGTGCCAGCTCCTCCGGCGTCGCGGTGATGGGCTTGCGGGTGATCAGCTTCACCGTGGGCTTCTTGCCGCATACGCACACCGGGAAGGATTTCGGGCAGGTGCAGGGGTCAGCCAGATTGCGGAAGGTGTTCTTGACGATGCGGTCCTCCAGGGAGTGGAAGGTGATCACGCACAGCCGCCCGCCCGGCGCGAGCTGGTCCACCAGCATCCGGAGGGAGCCCTCCAGGGGGTCCAGCTCGTCGTTTACGGCGATGCGTAGCGCCTGAAAGGTGCGTCGGGCGGGATGGCTGCCGTCGCCAGAGCGGAATTTCTTCGGTATGGCGGCGTCCACGATGTCCACCAGCTGCCCGGTGGTTTCGATGGGACTCGCCTTGCGGCGGTCACAGATCACCCGGGCGATCTGGCGGGCCCACTTTTCCTCGCCGTAATCCCGCAGGATGCGGTTCAGTTCGTCCTCGGACCGGATATTGACGATCTCCCGGGCGCTGAGGGGCTGGTTGCGGTCCATGCGCATGTCCAGCGGCGCGTCATCGTGATAGGAAAAGCCCCGCTCCCGCACGTCCAGCTGGTGGCTGGAGACCCCCAGGTCCACCAGTATGCCATCAAGACCCCGGTCTGTTTCCACGCTTTTCAGCAGCGCCGCGGCGTCGTGGAAATTGCCCTTCAGGCAACAAAAGCGCGCCTGCGTCCCTACGGAGGACAGGCGCTGGGTGGCGGCTTCGATGGCGTCCGCGTCCCGGTCGATGCCGATCAACAGCCCACCGGGGCCAAGACGCCTGAGAATCTCACTGGAATGGCCCGCGCCGCCGAGGGTGCAATCAAGATAGACACCGGTCGGTTTTATGGCCAAGCCATTCAAGCACTCGTGAAGAAGAACAGGGAGATGGTGAAAATCCATGACATACCTCGATGACAGCCCTTACGGATTCTTCCCCTCGCATAGAATGACAACAGAACCGCGTCATGTATCAAACTGTGAAAAGAAAAGCCGCTTCAAAGCTGCGATGAACATAGCATGTTACAGCTTCCAGGGGGCAATGCCCAGCTTCTTGCGTACCTTCAGCATCGTGCGGTGGGCGATGGCGGAGGCGCGCTCGCGGCCGGAATCCATCACCTGTTGCAGATAGGCCTTGTCCGCGCTGATGCGGTCGTACTCGGCCTGTATGGGCTCCAGCGCAGCGATGACGCTGTCGGCCACGGCATCCTTGAACTTGCCGTACCCCTGGCCGTCGTACTCAGCGGCGATTTCATCCATGCCCTTGCCAGTGAGGGCGGACATGATGCTCATCAGGTTGGCCACGCCGGGCTTTTCCTCGGGATCAAAGCGGATGGTGTTGTCGCAATCAGTCACGGCGCGGCGGATCTTTTTGCGGATCACGTCGGGCCGGTCGAGTATGGCGATGTAGGTCTCCTCCGGGTCGGATTTGGACATCTTGCGGGTGGGCTCCTGGAGGGACATCACCCGTGCGCCGACCTTGGGGAAATAGCCCTCGGGGATGGTGAACACGTCACCGTAGACGCCGTTGAAGCGCTCGGCGATGTCGCGGCAGATTTCCAGGTGCTGCTTCTGGTCCGCGCCGATGGGCACCAGGTCCGTCTGGTAGAGCAGGATGTCGGAGGCCATCAGCACCGGATAGGTGAACAGGCCGCAATTGATGTTGTCCGCGTGCTTGGCGGACTTGTCCTTGAACTGGGTCATGCGGGACATCTCGCCCATGTAGGTAAAGCAGTTCAGTATCCAGCCCAGCTCGGCGTGGGCCGCCACCTGGCTCTGGAAGTAGATGATGTTCTTTTCCGGGTCAAGGCCGCTGGCCAGGAAGATGGCCATCGTGCGCAGGCAGGCCTTGCGCAGCTCCGCCGGGTTCTGGCGCACCGTCAGGGCGTGCAGATCCACGATGGAGTACAGGCAGTCATATTCGTCCTGGAGCAGGCCGAAATTGCGCAGCGCGCCGATGTAATTGCCCAGGGTCAGGTTGCCCGTGGGCTGAATGCCGGAGAAGATCCTCTTTTTCTGAACTTGCTGTTCCATTCCAATAACCTCCATAACCCTCAGAGGGAATAATCTGCATTATTATAACATGTTATAAAATAACCGTCAATCCAATAATCGGGCGCTTCGGCCACGTCGGGTCAGTGCCCGCCCCCGGTCTCCTGCTTCGCGATGCGCTCGGCCAGGTCGTTCAGGTAGACCCAGCGCTCGGTCTTTTCCTCCAGACTGGTAGCCAGCGCCTGTCTTTGTGCCGACAGCGCCTGCAGCTTCACGTAGTCGCTGGCGTTTTCGGCGATCTGTGCGTCACAGGCGGCAAGCTCGGCCTCCAGCGCGGCGATGTCGTCGTCGATGGTCTCGTATTCCCGCTGCTCCCTGAAGGAAAACTTCAGCTTCGCCGGGCGGTTTTTCGGCTTGGAGGCCGTTTCCTTTTTGGGCGCCTCCGTCGAAACCGTGTCCAGGCGGCGCTGGCGCAGATAATCCCCGTGGTTGCCCTCGTAGCGCATGACGGTTCCGCCGGGCGTCACCTCGAAGATGGACTGCGCCACCTTGTCCAGGAAGTAGCGATCGTGGCTGACCGCGATCACCGCTCCGGGAAAGGAATCCAGGTAGTCCTCCAGGATGGTCAGCGTTTCAATGTCCAGGTCGTTGGTGGGCTCGTCCAGCAGCAGGATGTTGGGCGAGGCCATCAGTATGCCCAGCAGGTAGAGCCGGCGACGCTCGCCGCCGGAAAGCCTGCCGATGGTGGAATACTGCAATTCCGGAGTGAACAGGAAGCGCTCCATCATCTGGGTGGCGGAAACCCGGCCCCGGGTGGTGTTCACCTCGGAGGCGATTTCATGAATGTAATCCCGGGGTCGCTGGCCCGGGTCCAGCTCCCGGCCCTCCTGGGTGAAATAGCCCACCCGCACGGTGCCGCCGAAGTCAACGGTTCCGGAATCCGGGGGCAGCGTACCGGCGATGAGGTTCAGCAGCGTGCTCTTGCCCGCGCCGTTGGGGCCGATGATGCCGATGCGGTCATCCCGCAGCACCGTGTAGGAAAAATCAGAGATGACGGCGCGGTCCCCGAAGGCCTTCGACACATGGCTGAGCTCGATGGTCTTCCGGCCCAGCCGGGCGGCGGAGGCGCTCATGGATACACTGCGCTCCCCTTCCGGACCGGATTGGGCCTTCAGCGCTTCGTAGCGGGCGATGCGCTCGGTGGACTTCGTGGACCTCGCCCGACAGCCCCGCATGATCCACTCCCGCTCCTTCTTCAAAAGCTGCTGGCGCTTGCGCTCGCTGGCGGCAGCCATCTCAAGTCGCTGTGCCTTCAGCTCCAGGTAGTCGGAATACTTCGCGTCATAGAGATACAGCTCGCCGTGGGAGAGCTCGGCGATGTGATTGGTGACCCTGTCCAGGAAATACCGGTCGTGGGTGACCATCACCAGCGCGCCGGTAAAGCGGGACAGGCGCTGCTCCAGCCATTCTACCATATCGCTGTCCAGGTGGTTGGTGGGCTCGTCAAGCACCAGTATATCCGCCGGATGGACGAATACGGTGGCCAGGGCGACGCGCTTGCGCTGGCCGCCGGAGAGGGTGCCGACCTTTCTGTCGAAATCGGTGATGCCCAGCCGGGTCAGTATCGTGCGGGCCTCGTATTCGTTCAGCGCCCTGAATTCAGCCGGGAAATCGGCGAACACCTGCTCCAGCACGGTGTTTTCGTCATCCATGACCGGCGTCTGGGGCAGATAGGCCAGCTGGACATTGGGATCCCTCGAAAGCAGACCGGAGTCTGGAAATTCCAGACCGGCGATCACCTTCAGCAGCGTGCTCTTGCCCGTGCCATTGACGCCGATCAGGCCCACCCTGTCGCCGGGATTCAGGTAGAGGGTGACATCCCGGATGAGCTTTTTGTCGCCATAGTCCTTTGCGATGTGTTCCGCTGAGAGCAGCATGTGACCTCCATGTTGTGAAATAAGGGTGTGTCCGGCGGGGCGGGGATCAGGTCAAAGCCTTGATGAAGCAGCGCCGGCGCTTGTGCTGTTCGGTCTTGAAGAAGTTCCACTGGCTCTGTACCTTGTGGTTGGTCTCCAGCTGGGGGCCGGTCTCCGCCTTCGTGATGCCCATGCGGTGGCAACCCTTCAAAACGTGGTTCAGTATGATGGCGTTGACGGCCTTGTCCTGGTATTCGCGCTCCAGGGCGATCAGGAACAGGTCCAGGGTGTCGTTGACCTTCAGCGCCCGCAGCACTCGCTTCCAGCCCAGCGGGAACAGCCGTCCGTTGCTCTTCTTCAGGGCCTCGGCTATGCTGGGCGCGGACACGCCGAAGCCCACCAGCTCGTCGCGCTCGTCCAGCACAAAGCAGGCCAGGTCGGGATTGATGAGGGGAATGAACTTTTTGGCGTAGCGGCGAATCTGCGGTTCGTCCAGGGGCACCGTGCCGTACAGATGGCCGTAGGCGGTGTTCACCAGGTGAAACACCTTTTCCACCAGGGGCCTGTAGTCCCTGCGGGAGCTGACCTCGGCCACATGAAGGTTGGAATAGCGCTTGACGCGCTCAGCCAGCTTGTCCATGCGGGTGCAGGTGCGCTCGTCATAGGGCACGTCGATCAACAGCTCGACCCAGTCCACATCCTTCACATAGCCCAGCCGGGTCAAGTGGTCGATGTAGTAGGGGTGATTGTAATAGGTGATGAACATGCTGCGCCGGTCGAAGCCCTCCACCAACATGCCCTCCCGGTCCAGGTCAGTAAAGCCCAGGGGACCGTGGACCTCGTCGCAGCCCATCCGGCGGGCATAGTCCTCGACGGTTTTGAACAGGGCGGAGGAGACCTCTTCGTCGTCGATGAAATCCACCTGGGTAAAGCGCATGCGGTGGGTGTGCCACTTTTCGTTGGCCCGGTGGCTGAGGATCGCGCCGATGCGGCCCACGACCCGGCCGTTCCGCAGGGCCAGCCAGCACTTCGCGTCGCAGTAGGCGAAGGCCGGATTCTTCCTGGGGTTCCAGTCGTCCAGATCCTCGGATATCAGGGGCGGGACGTACTGGGGCACACCCCGGTACAGGACATTCGGATAGTTGACGAACTGTCTGAGCTGGCGTCTGGTCGTTACCTCTGTGATCTCTACCATACCGATCCCCTCATATTCTTTCTTCCCATATGGGAGTATAGCACATCCGGCACCAATGCGCAATCTTTTGTGACAGAAAAGGGCGAAGCCCGTTCGCTGTTCAGACCGAAGGGACCGTGAAGCGCAGACACCCGCCGCTTATGAACGGACGCTGAACGCCATATTATTTTTGAATTCAATTTCTGAAAATGCGTTGGATTTTGACCGGTTTTGTATTATAATATACGTGGACAGGAATATAACGACGGAGGTGGCAAACATGGTGCAGATTCGGGAGATGCTGACTTCCATCGGCGCGCTGTTTACCAATCTCTTTGAACATCCGGATTGGCACAATATCGTCGATGTGGCCATATTGGCCGTTTTGATATACAACGTCATCAAGCTGGTCATACATACCCGTTCAAATTCGCTTTTCAAAGGCATCGCGGTGGTGCTGATCATGGCCTGGATCTCCAGCCTGCTTCGCTTCAACGCGGTCTCCTGGCTGCTCAACCAGATTATCAGCATGGGCCTGCTGGTGCTGGTGATACTGTTCCAGCCCGAGTTCAGGCGCGGCCTGGACCAGATCGGGCGATCGAAGTTCATGCGCCGGATGTTCGGCCCCATCGGAAGTCAGGAGGAGGCCGAACAGATTGAGAAGCCCGTCACGGAGATCGTGCGGGCGATGAACGACATGGCGCGCAAGAAGATCGGCGCGCTGATCGTCATCGAGCGCGTGACGGGGCTGGGGGACGTGATCGAGACGGGTACCCGCGTGGACGCGGAGATTTCCTCTGCGCTGATCGAAAACATCTTCGAGCCCAATACCCCCCTGCACGACGGGGCGATGATCATCCGCAACCGGCGCATCAACGCCGCGGCCTGCATACTGCCGCTGTCCTCCGATCCCTCTATCAGCAAGGACCTGGGCACCCGCCACCGTGCCGCCATCGGCATCACGGAGACCACCGACGCCGTTTCCCTGATCGTGTCCGAGGAGACGGGCATCATCTCCATGGCCAGGGAGGGCCGGCTCACCCGCCATCTGGACGCACGATCCCTGAATATCCTGCTGACCGAACTGTTCACCCCGGAGCGGAACATGTATTCCTGGCTGAGCACACTGCGCAGGGAGGAACAGGAAGATGAAAAATAAACTGATCAAGTTGCGCGAAAGGCTGTTTGCCAGCCGCTTCTACAAAAACGCGCCCCGGCCGCTGCGGTGGATCATCGGCTCGCTTTCAAACAACCTGGGCTACAAGCTGCTCTCGCTTCTGCTGGCCATACTGCTGTGGAACTATGTGATCGCCACCAACACGTCGATCACCCGGAACAAGACCATTTACAACCTCACCGGCACCGTCAGCGGTCTTTCCACCCTGGCGGACAACAAGCTGGCCCTTACCCAAAGTCCTGAGGAAGCCCTTTCGGGCATCACGGTCACCGTGGAAGCTCCCCAGGCGGACTATTCCAGGGTTTCCTCGGACAACGTGCAGGTAGCGCTGGACCTGTCCAGTGTGCGCGCCGCCGGCACTCAGGAGGTACCCCTGCGCGCTACGTCAAGCTATGGCCGCGTGCGCAGCATCAGCCCGGAGACGCTGACGCTGAGCTTTGAAAACCTCGATTCCCGGAATGTGGCCGTCAATTCCGTCATCGAAGGAGAAATCGACGGCTACTGGTACAACGTCAGCCGCAGTAACCCTTCCATACTGACCATCTCCGGCGCGGCCTCCGTGGTGCAGAGCATTACCTCGGCCAGGGTAGTGGCGGACGTGACGGGCATGACCAATTCCACCATCACGGCCCGCCCCTACGTACTGCTGGACGCCGCGGGGCAGGAGATCTCCCAGGATATGCTGAACTGCTCCACGTCATCGATCTCTGTCAGCGTGGACATCTATCCCTGCCGGGATATTCCCGTATCCACCGACGAGGAGAGCGTCATCACCGGCGCGCCTGCGTCGGGCTATGACGTACAGACGGTGACGATACAGCCCCAGACCATCCAGGTGGCCGCCGAACAGGACCTGCTGGACAGCCTGGACCGGCTGGTGATCGAGCCGGTTTCTGTGGAGGGCGCGACGCAGAGCTTCTCGGCCAAATCCACGGTGACCCAGCTGTCGGATTTCAAGAACGTCTCCAGCGAGCAGGTCTACGTGAACGTGGCCATCGTCGAGGAGCAGGTCGAGGAATATGTGGACAACGTCAAGGTGATATTCACCGGCAAGGCAGACAATCTCATCGCCAGCTACGATCAGCTTGGCGCGACGGTCACCGGCCCGCGCAGCGCGGTGGCCCGCCTGAAGGAGGAGGGCGTGACCGTGGGCGTTGATCTGACCGGGCTAAAGGAGGGCTACTATATTCTCTCGCCAAAGGTGGATGAGGAGGCCTATGAGGGCTTCACCATCGTCAGCGAGGCGGCGTCCGTGACGCTGACGGACATCAGTTATAATGAAGAAGAGGATGAAGAAGCCAATGAGGAAAATGTCGAAGTGGAAGGCTCTGCCGACGGGGAAGCGGCAGCGAACGAGGAGTAACGGCCGCAATGCCGTCACCTGGAGGCATATGGATAGGCAATGACAATCAGTGGATATTCCAACGCGATCGTGGACCTGATGCTCGGCTGGCTGAAGGGCCTGGCAAACTGGGTGCTCAGGCTGTTCAACCTCGCGGGCAGCGCCAGCGGGTCGCCGCTGTTGTGGCTGTCCCGGAACTGGCTGAAGCTGTTGATTTTCTTCCTGGTCCTGGGCCTCGTGCTCGACCGCCTGGTCTGGCTGATCCGGTGGCGGCCCTACTGGGTTTGGTTCCGGAAGGAGCGCGTCATCGTCAACGACGATCGGTTTTTCATCAATGCCGACATCGACCGGGCGGACGATTGGGAAGGCGACCTTGCCTCCAACTGGGACGAGCACGACTATGTGGTGGCCAGCACAGTGGTCAAACGCCAGCAGGCGCGCAAGCCGGAGGATACGCACCAGGTCGGCCGGCGGAGGGCCGACGGGAAGGTCTCCTCGGCGAACCGCCGGCGCGGAGAGGGCACAAAGGTCAGGCGGCATGTGGATGGCGCTGAAAAGCCCTCGGCCGTCAGAGACGCCGAAAAGCCCGAGAGGGCGGGCAGACCTCGCGGAGGTGAAGCCCAAGGCAACCGCACGGACAACATATTTACATCTGAGCTCAAGAAGCGGGATGTGTCCGACAGCTATGAGGACGAGGTATTCAACGTTTCCAATCTGCCCGTCTTTGACGAGTTCAAAAACAATACGCAGGCGGAGCGCAAGCCCCGCCGCAGGCGCCGCTGAGGCGCGCAAAAACCGTAAAGGGGGCAGCGGCATTGCAGAAACGCATACTGTGCTATGGCGATTCCAACACCTATGGCTATATTCCTACCGGCGGCCGCTACGACGAGCGCACCCGCTGGCCCATGCGGATGCAGAACGCGCTGGGCGAGGGCTACGCGGTGATCGAGGAGGGCTTCAACGGCCGGACCTGCGTGTTTGACGACCCCGTGGAGGGCGGCTACAAGAGCGGCATTCAGTACCTGCCGCCCTGCCTGATGTCCCACAATCCGCTGGATGCCGTCATCATCATGCTGGGCAGCAACGACACAAAGGTTCGCTTCGGCATGACGCCGATGACCATCGGCCAGAGCATGATGCAGCTGGTGCGAGTGGCCAAGCAGTACGCGGTCAATGAGGCAGGGGAGGTCTCCCACATCATCATCGCCGCGCCGCCTCAAATCCTGGACAACCTGATGCAGACCCGCCACGCCGAGTGCTTCGGCGAGCAGGCCATCGCCGTTTCCGCGGGCCTTTCCAGGGAATTGAGGCGCATCTCCAAGCTCATGCGCTGCGATTATTTCGATGCCGTGCCCTTCGCCGAGGTTTCGCCGCTGGACGCCGTGCATATGACCGAGCGGGGCCACCTCCGCCTCGGGGAAGCCATGGCGGAAAAGGTCAGGCAGGCTATCGGTTAGCATCGGGCTGTGCCGCTGATCTCCCATCATGGGCAATGTCATCAATTAAGCCGATAGGGTGAAAAACAAATGTAGGGGGAAGCCTGGTGTAGGGGCGCCGTTGCGGCGCCCGCCCTGCAACGACACTAAAAACGTATTTGGTGGGCGGCGCAACGCCGCCCCTACGGGGGCGTTCGCGTCTGATCATGCCTTAAGTTGATGACATTGCCCGTCCCGGGGGCAGGTTATTTTCACTTTACCGTCCCTTTTGGGGTTGCAAAAGTGACGCACATGTGATACAGTATATGCCAAGAATTGAATAAACAGCGGGTGTCGGACGCATCGCGTCCGGTGAAAAGGGAAGCGGGTGAGAATCCCGCGCGAACTCGTCACTGTAATCGGGGAATGAACGGGCAATGAGGCCACTGGCAACGGGAAGGCCGCCCGCATCGTATTGATCCGTGAGCCAGGAGACCTGCCCGGCTGTATGCCGAGGCGTTAAAGGCGCCTCATGCCACGAGTGCCTGGCAGCATAGCAACGCCGATTGATCGGAGCCTGCCGGACGCCTGTGCGCCCTGCGGGCTCTTTCTCTGCCCGTGAGACTGTGTATTGCTGTCCGACCGGGTGGCCGGCTCCAATAAATATCCATCATTTCAGGAGGAACAAACCATGAAGAAACTGCTTTCCATGCTGATCGCGTTGGCGATGTTCGCCACGTGCGCCGTCGCGTTCGCCGAGGACGCCGACAAGACCGCCGCCGCTGCGGTTGACGAGCTGATCGCCGCCATCCAGGTCCAGGAGCGGACCGAGGAGACTGACGCCCAGTGCGAGGCCGCGAAGGCCGCCTGGGATGCCCTGACTGACGCCCAGAAGGAACTGGTTGAAGAGGCCGACTACTTTGCCCGCGACACCGGCGACGCTGTTAAGGACAATCCCCTGAACGCCGACGGCATCGGTGAGAACGAGCTGCTGGTGGTCAGCTTCGGCACCTCCTTCAACGACAGCCGCGTTGAGGACATCGGCGGCATCGAGAAGGCCCTGCAGGTCGCGTATCCGGATTGGTCCGTGCGCCGCGCCTTCACCGCCCAGATCATCATTAATCACATCCAGGCCCGCGACGGCGAGAAGATCGACAATGTGGCCCAGGCCCTGGACCGCGCCGTGGCGAACGGCGTTAAGAACCTGCTTGTGCAGCCCACCCACCTGATGCACGGCGCCGAGTACGACGAACTGGTCGGCGTGCTGGAAGGCTATAAGGACAAGATTGAGAATATCATCGTGGCCGAGCCCCTGCTGGGCGAGGTCGGCGCGGACGCCACCGTCATCAACGCGGACAAGGCCGCTGTCGCCGCGGCAGTCGTGAGCGAGGCCGTCATCGAATCCGAGTATGACGACATTTTTTCCGCCGCCAAGGCCGGCGCCGCCTTCGTGTTCATGGGCCATGGCACCAGCCATACCGCCAACGTGACCTACGATCAGATGCAGACCCAGATGAACGAGCTGGGCTTCAAGAACGTGTTCATCGGCACCGTTGAGGGCGAGCCGGAGGACACCGCCTGCGCCGCGGTCATCGAGAAGGTCAAGGAAGCCGGCTTCAAGAAGATCATCCTGCGGCCCCTGATGGTCGTCGCGGGCGATCACGCCAACAACGACATGGCCGATCCCGAGGATCCCGAGTCCTGGATCTCCCAGTTCACCGCCTCCGGCGCTTTCGACAGCGTCGAGTGCCAGATCGCCGGCCTGGGCCGCATCGATCTGATTCAGGCCCTGTACGTGCTGCACACCGGCGAAGCCGTCGCTGCCGCTGTGCTCGGTTGATCGCAGCAATGACGCCAAAGCCTCCGGCCATATGGGATCGGGGGCTTCGGCCATATTGGAGGTATGAATATGAAGAGAATGATCGCCCTCGCGCTGGCAATGCTGCTGGCGCTTTGCGGCATGGCCGCGCTGGCTGAATCGGCTGCCGAGCCCCTGGCGGACGGCGTGTATAACGCCGAGTTTACCACCGACCACAGCATGTTCCATGTGAACGAGGTTTACAACAACCTGGGCACCCTCACCGTGAAAGACGGCCAGATGACCATCCATGTCACGCTGGTGTCCAAGAACATCGTGAACCTGTTCCCCGGCTTGGCCGAGGATGCCGAGAAGGAGGGCGCCGTGCTGCTGGAGCCCACCACCGACGTGGTGGATTACAACGACGGCACCACCGACGAGGTCTATGGCTTTGACATTCCCGTGCCCGTCATCGGCGAGGAATTTGACTGCGCCCTGCTGGGCAAGAAGGGCAAGTGGTACGACCACAAGGTCATGGTCAGCAATCCCGTGCCGGTTGTGGAAGGCGAATAAAAACTGCCACAGGGCAAAAAAAGATCCTTCGTTCCCCCCGAACGCGACGGTGAACCGCCGCGTCCGGGGCGGAGCGAAGGTATTTTATATGACTGTCTCAGTTCAGGCGGGACAATTCTGATTTGCCGGGATGTTGGCTGGATTTCCCGGAAAATGCTTGCATTGTTCCGGGAAAGACGGATGAGGTCCTTGTCGTCCTGAAGGACCCGCTTCGCGTCGCTCGGACAACGCTTGTTTCAGCATAGGCGGGAAGCGTGATGTGAGGGGACCTCATCCGCCTGCTGGACGCTTCGCTAGGCCTTCGGCCACGCAGGCACCTGACGCTCGCAGGCTCGCTAGGGCCTTCGGCCCCCCAAAGGGGAAGGCTTTTGGATACAGCATCAACGCGATAAATCAGAATATACAAACAACAAATTATTTACAAAGATCCATTATTCCCCGCGCTTGTCGTTCACCCGGACTAGCTCCATGATCTCCCGATACCGTCCGGTGATCTTTTCATAGTTCTCCGGCATGTGGGGAAAGGCGCAGCCGGTGCAGTCCTTGTAGCCCTTTTCAGTATACCTGAAATGGCCGCCGCAGCGCTTGCCCAGGGCGTACAGGGGGCAGTAGCAGAACAGGCAGTTGAACCGGTCGGGATCATTAACCCGGTGGCAGGGGAAGTATTCGCATTCCCGATTCTGGAAAAAGGCGTAGTGCTTTGTCTCTTTATCCAAGGCGTTTTCCTCCTGTGAAAATTGAAGTGGTGCTACGTCTTCTGTGCCGCGATGAACCAGGTGGTGCCGTGATTGTCGCTGTTCAGCAGCAGCCGGTCGGCACACTGCAGCAGTTCAAGGCCGTTTTGGCGCAGCAGGTCGCACACAGCCTCCACGTCGTGTACCTTTTCATGGATGACTTCAGAAAACTTGATCCTGCCTTTTTCAGACATTTCGATATTCAGGGTGATACGGCCCTCGCCGGCGTCCTCCATCAGGAAGCGCACGAGGCCGCCTTCGCCGTAGGGGACCTCGAAGGGCTCTCCGGGGGAGACCTCGTCGGGGTTCAGCAGGTCAAACACGAAATAACCGCCCGGGTTCAACACGGCGTGAACATTGCAGAACACCTGCCCGACGTCCTTCAGGTCGCGGATGTGGTTGATGGCGTCGCCGGTACAGGTGGCGAGGTCAAACCGCTCCGCCAAAGTCAGGTTGACGATATCCATCACCGCGTAGCGCAGACCGGGGGAACGCTGCCGCGCGATGTCGATCATCTCGCGGGAGAGGTCCACCCCCAGGGTGTCGATGCCGTTTTCATGCAGCGTCTCACAGAGCACGCCTGTGCCGCAGCCCAGATCCAGCGCCGTCCCGGCAGTCGCGCCCCTCTGGTTCAGCCACTGCAGCAGCTGACCGGCAAACACGCGGGGATATTCGTTCCAGCCAAATTCATTGTACAGGCGGCAAAACAGGCTTGAGTACATGGCTTCCTCCCGGTTTTTGATGGTGCAGAACCATTATACCGCGAACCCAACCGGCAGACAAGCTTTTTTCTTGCGTTGACCGGTTGACCGACTTGTGCCTTGTTGGTATAATACCATCAAATGACGGTGAGGGTGGATGCACATTGGATACGCTGATTGAGCTCTATGATACCGTGCCCATTGAAAACGTGCTTGGCACGGAGATGTTCAGGCCCCGGGAGACGATTCTGATCTGTCCGCCGGAAATCGAGCAGAACCGACAGTTCCGGCGTTCCCTGCGCAGCTATTTTGAATATCGCCAGTGTCCGGTGAAGCTGACGTTCATCCCGGTGAGCATGCTGGACGCGGTGAAGATCGAGCGGGTGCTGCGGGAAGTTGTGGAGGCCCATCCGGATTGCGCCATCGACATTTCCGGCGGCACCGACGCGGCGCTGTTCGCAGCGGGGGTGGTGTCGGGGGAGACGCCGGTATTCACCTACAGCCGCAGGAAAAACGCCTTTTTCGAAATCAAGAACGCGCCCTTCGCTCACAGCCTGCCCTGTACGGTGCGGCTGGACGCCCGCTCCTGCTTCCTGATGGCGGGCGGTACGCTGCTGCCTGGACGGGAGAACAATGCCCGGCTGAAGGCGATGCTGCCCCAGATGGAGCAACTGTTTGTAATCTACACCCACTATCGGCGCGTGTGGAACCGTCAGATCAGCTACATCCAGAAGATCTCCTCGGCCGAGCCGGGGAGGCTGGCGGCGGCGGGACCGTGGACGCTTAAGGCGGGGAACAAGACCGTGGAAGCCGATGGCGAGCTGCTCGGGGCGCTGGAGGAGGCCGGATTGATCCTCGACCTGCGGCTGTTCAGGGACGGGATTCGCTTCCGCTTTCCCGATGAGGACGTGCGCTTCTGGCTGCGGGACATCGGCGCGGTGCTGGAGCTGCAGGTCTACCGGGCCTGCCTGGAAGCCCAGTGCTTTGACGACGTGGTGCTCAGCGCCGTGGTCAACTGGCAGGGCGGCGCGAGCCAGCGGGACAGCGTGACGAATGAGATCGACGTGATGGCCGTCCAGGGCATCCAGCCGGTGTTCATCAGCTGCAAGACCAGCGAGATCAAAACCGAGGCGTTGAACGAGCTGGCGATCCTCCGGGACCGCTTCGGCGGCAAGGGCTCCCGGGCCATCATCGCCACCTCCGGCCTGGCCACAAAGAGCCGCGCGCCCATGCGCCGGCGGGCAGCCCAGCTGGATATCGAGGTCGTGGAATGGGACGACCTGCGCTTCGACCGGCTGGTGGGGCGGCTGAAGGCGAAACCGATGCGATAGGGCATGCCCGTAGGATGATATCAGGGGAGGAAAGAAAATGATTGATGTGATGCAGACGATCCTGCCGGTTATCGTCATGCTGGCCATCGGCATCATCTGCCGCAGGACCGGATTGATCAACCGGGAGGGCATCGGGGCGCTGAAAAACGTGGTGGTCAACATCACGCTGCCCGCGGTGCTGCTGAATGCCTTTGCCACCACCAGCTACACCTTCATGGATGTGGTGGTGCCGCTGCTGATGTTCGGGGTGTGCTTTATCGCCTGGGCGCTGGGCAAGGCGGCGGGGAAGGCCTTGCGCATGCCCTCGCGCTTTGTGCCCTTCTTGACCACGGGCTTCGAGGCGGGCATGCTGGGCTATGCGCTGTTCAACATGCTCTATGGATCAGGCCGCACCGCCGAGTTCGCCCGGATCGACCTGGGCCAGGTGCTGTTCGTGTTTACGCTGTACAAGGTGCTGTTGGCCATGGACAGCAACGAGAAGGCGGACGTGGGCAAGCTGGTCCGTGAGATGGCGCTGTCGCCGATCATCATCGCCATCATCGCCGGTGTGCTGCTGGGGGCGACGGGCCTGTACAGGGCCCTCGTGCCCTCCGGGATCAGCGGCATGCTGGACGCCTGTACCGCCTTCGTATCCGCGCCCACCGGGGCGATCATACTGCTGACCATCGGCTACGACCTGGTACTGGATGACATCCCCTGGGCCCAGACAGCGAAGGTGGTTGGGCTGCGCCTGGTGATCATGCTGGCGCTGCGCACGGCGCTGGTAGCGCTGCTGGGTATATTGTGGCCCCAGGCGAACCTGACCGCGGCGATCAACGTGATGTTCATACTGCCGCCGCCCTTCGTGCTGCCGGTGTTTGCCGACGACGCGGACCAGCGCACCTACGTGTCCTCGGCGCTGTCGGTATCCACGCTGGTGGCCATCTTCGGCTTCGCCATTATGGCGGCGCTGGGATAATAAAGCGGCGGCAATCCGCCGCCACCGTCCCTGTTCAAATGGATAAACGGTGGCGGCAGGCTGCCGCCGCTACAATGTAATGTCATTCGAACGTCATTACGTTCAGGCCCTGTTCCGGGTCATAATACCGGCCCACGCGGCCGTCGATGACCCGCACGACGATCTCGGCGGTGACGCTGACCCGGGCCTGGGTGAGGTGGCCGCCGCGCACGTGGCCGTCCCGATCCCCGGCGCTCATGTGCAGGTGCAGATAGGGCCCGTCGGTGACGGTGCCGTGGAGGGATACGATCTCATAAGCGCCCTGGAACCGGTTGGGCAGAAAGCGTTTCTCCTCCCGGTCAAACACGCCCACGGTGAAGTCGTCCACCGCGCCGAGGCCGTTGATCTCGGCCAGGCCGAGGCCCTCGTCCCGGGCCAGCTGCATCAGCCGCTCAACGATGTCCTCGCCCGGATCGAGGCGCACGATATAGGTGTCGGAAAACCGCCTGTATTCCATGTCAACGCCCTCCTTTCCCGATATTTTAACACGGGCGGTGAACCTTGGCAAGGGAAAATCGCCGTTTCGCAACCTGTTTTTAATATCTTTTTTATTTCATAATATAAAATTCCCTGCAAAATGAAAAAAAGATGGCTGGGGGGGCTTTTCAAATGTGCGATTTTCTGTTAAAATGTACATACTATGGCAAATAAGCGCGTATAGGGTTAACCATCCGTTGCGCTTGTGCGCGTAATAAATCATACAGGGGGAATCCGCTATGAAAGATTATCTGGCCAAGAATATCCGCAACCTGTCCATCATCGGCCACGGCAGCGTCGGCAAGACCACGCTGGCCGAGGCACTGCTGTTCAGCACCGGCGCCATCGACCGCCAGGGTCGCGTCGAGGACGGCCAGGCCACCATGGACTATGACTCCGAGGAAGTCAAGCGCCACATCTCCCTCCAGGCCGCCATGGCGCCGCTGGAGTGGAAGAACAGCAAGGTGAACCTGGTGGATATTCCCGGCTACTTCGATTTTGCCGGCGAGCAGGTCGGCCCGCTGAACGTGTGCGAAGGCGCGCTGATCGTCGTGGGCGCTGTCTCCGGCCTGGATGTGGGCGCGGAAAAGGCATGGGCCATCACCGAGAAGACCAACACGGCCCGCATGATCGTCATCACCAAGATGGATCAGGAAAACGCCAACTTTGATAAGGTGCTTGGCGAGCTGAAGGCCAAATACGGCGCGCACCTGGCCCCGATCGAGGTGCCCATCGTCGAAAATGGCAAGTTCACCGGCGTGGCCTGCCTGCTGGAGAAGAAGGCCTTCATGGGCGAGGGCAAGGGCCTGAAGGCCGTGGATATCCCCGCCTCCGTGCAGGGCGAGGTCGATAAGTGCCATGAGGCGCTCGTTGAAGCCGCCGCCGGCGCGGATGAAGAGCTGGAGATGAAGTACCTGGAGTTCCTGGACGGCGGCGATGAGCTGACCGAGGAAGAGGTCATGTACGGCATCCGTAAGGGCATCGTCGAAGGCTCCGTCGTGCCCGTGGTCTGCTGCTCCGCGACGACCCGCGTGGGCATCGCCAAGCTGCTGGACAACGTGGTCGACCTGATGCCCTCTCCCGAAGGCACCGTCACCGAGGGCACCAACCCGAAGACCGGCGAGGCTATCCAGCGCGCCTGCTCCGACAGCGAGCCCTTCTCCGCCCATGTGTTCAAGACCATGGCTGACCCCTTCGTGGGCAAGCTGAGCCTGATGAAGGTCACCTCCGGCGTGCTGGAGGGCAGCACCGCGCTGTACAACGTCAACGCCGAGAAGACTGAGAAGCCCGGCACCATCTACTTCCTGAAGGGCAAGCAGCAGATTTCCACCCAGAAGGTCCACGCCGGCGACCTGTGCGCGCTGGCCAAGCTGACCTCCGTGGCCACCGGCAACACCCTGTGCGACGCCAACAACCCGATCCAGTTCCCCGAGCTGGACTTCCCGGCCCCCTGCATCAGCAAGGCCGTGTACGCCAAGAAGGCCGGCGAGGAAGACAAGATCTTCAGTGGCCTGGCCCGCCTGATGGAGGAGGATCCCACCATCAAGGTCGAGAAGAACGTGGAGACCGCCGAGTCCGTGCTGAGTGGCCTGGGCGAGATGTCCATCGACGTGGTGGCCGCCAAGCTGGCCAGCAAGTTCAAGGTGGAATGCGACCTGCGCGATCCCAAGATCCCGTACCGCGAGTCCATCCGCAAGCCCATCGACGTCCAGGGACGCCACAAGAAGCAGTCCGGTGGCCACGGCCAGTTCGGCGATGTCAAGATCCGCTTCCGTCCCAACGAGGACCCGAACGATACCGAGTTCCACTTTGTTGACAGCGTCGTGGGCGGCACCGTCCCGCGCCAGTACATCCCGGCCGTTGAGAAGGGCCTGATTGACAACATCAAGCACGGCGTGCTCGCCGGCTTCCCCGTGGTGGGCCTGACCGCCGAGCTGTACGATGGCGGCTACCATCCGGTCGACTCCTCTGAAATGGCCTTCAAGACGGCGGCCCGCCTGGCCTTCAAGCAGCTGACCACCGCCAACCCCGTGCTTCTCGAGCCCATCTACCACGTTGAGGTGGACGTGCCCGACGCCAACGTCGGCGACATCTACGGCGACATCAGCAAGCGTCGCGGCCGCATTCTCGGGTCTGAGAAGGTGGGCGACCTGCAGCGCGTCATGGGCGAGGCCCCGCTGTCTGAGATGTTCAAGTATGCCACCGACCTGCGCTCCATGACCCAGGGCCGCGGCTCCTTCACCATGCGCTTCGAGCGCTATGAGGAAGTCCCCGCCAACGAGGCCAAGAAGGTCATCGAAGCCTACAAGGCCGAGGAAGAGGACGACGATTAATCCTATCCCTTTGCACATAATACCCCTTCAGCCTACGGGCTGAGGGGGTGTTTGGTTTTATCGGATTTTAACACCTCAGGGCGGTATTATCCCTTGACCGCCATGCCGTGGAATGTTATAATCATTAGCATGTTAATGATAAACTTGTTAATGATCTGAAAGGAGACAAACCGTGGGTTCAGAGGAATGGGAGCGCACACAGCTCATCAAGGAGGATATCGACGCGCTGATCCACACGATGCGCCTGCATCACCGGGTGGTGGAGCGGCGCATCGACGGGCTTGGCGTCCATCACAGCCAGCACCGGATGCTGATGCGGCTGTCCTGCCTGGGGCGCAGCGTCTCCCAGCGGGAGCTGGCCGACGCGATCGACGTCAGTCCCGCCTGCGTAGCCAGGATGCTCAAGCCGCTGGCCGCGGCCGGACTGGTTGAAAAAGCGGGCGGCACGGACGGACGGCGCAATGAGATCAGCGTGTCCGCCGACGGCATGCAGCTGGTGGAGGACAGCAAGGCAGTGTTCCGCCGGATCGGGGAGCAGATGTTTGAAGGGCTGAATGAAGAAGATCTTCAGAACCTGGGTCAGCTGCTGAACAGACTGAAGGAAAACCTCTCCAATATGGATAAGCCCGGGGCAGGGGAAGGGAATGCCTGTCCGGATGAAAGGAGTTGAACGCGGCAATGAAATGGTCCAAATACGTCAAGCCCTATTGGAAGTACTTCATACTGGGACCGCTTTGCATGATCGTGGAGGTCATCGGCGAGATCGTCATGCCCAAGCTGTACTCCCAGATCCTGAATGTGGGCGTTGAGACCCACAACGTGGGCTACATCGTGGTCACCTGCCTGCTGATGATCCTCACGGCGGTGCTGATGATGGGCGGCGGCGTGGGCGGCGCTTATTTCGGCGCGAAGGCCGCGGTGAACTTCGCCTCCGACCTGCGCCGGGATGTCTACGGCAAGGTGCAGGCGTTTTCCTTTGCCAACATCGACAAGTATTCCACCGGTTCGCTGGTCACCCGACTGACCAATGACATCACCCAGCTTCAGAACTTCGTGAACATGATGCTGCGTATGTTCCTGCGCGCCCCCGGCATGCTGATCGGCGCGCTGATCATGGCCATCGCCATGAATCCCCAGCTGGCCCGGGTGCTGGCCGTGACGATCCCGGTCATACTGATCGTCGAGTTCGTGGTCATCCGCACCGGCTTCCCGAGGTTTACCGTCATGCAGGAAAAGATCGACCGCCTGAATTCCCGCATTCAGGAGAGCCTGACCAACATCCGCGTGGTCAAGTCCTTCGTGCGGGAGGACCGGGAGGACCAGAAATTCCGCGAGGCCAACGGCGAATTGAAGGACGCGGCCCTGAGGGCGTTGAACGTGGTCATCTTCATGCTGCCGCTGATGATGCTGCTGATGAATTTCACGTCGCTGGCGGTGGTGTGGTTCGGCGGCAAGCAGGTCATTGCGGGAGATATGCCCGTGGGCGATTTCTCCGCCTTCCTGACCTACATCACCCAGATCCTGATGTCCCTGATGATGCTGTCCATGCTGTTCATGAACAGCTCCCGTGCGCTGGCGTCCTCCCGCCGCGTCAAGGAGGTCATGCAGGAAAAGATCGACCTCAGCGATGAAAATGCCGCCCATAAGGACGCCCGTGTGCAGCGGGGCGAGATCGAGTTCCGCCATGTCTCCTTCCGCTACTACAAGAACAGCGAGCACAGGGTGCTCAGCGACATCAACCTGAAGATCGGCGCGGGACAGACCGTGGGCATCATCGGCTCCACCGGCTGCGGCAAGACCACGCTGGTGTCGATGATTCCCCGGCTGTACGACGTGGACGAGGGCCAGGTGCTGGTGGATGGGATCGACGTGAAGGACTACAGCCTTTACCACTTGCGGGAGGGCGTGGGCATGGTGCTGCAAAAGAACGTGCTGTTCTCCGGCACCATCGCCGACAACCTGCGCTGGGGCGACGAGAACGCCACCGAGGCCCAGATGACCGAGGCGGCGAGGAGCGCCCAGGCCGACGGCTTCATCCGCTCCTTCGCCAATGGGTACGAGACCGAGCTGGAGCAGGGCGGCACCAACGTCTCCGGCGGCCAGAAGCAGCGCCTGTGCATCGCCCGCGCGCTGCTGAAGCACCCGAGGATATTGATCCTGGACGACTCCACCAGCGCCGTGGATACCGCCACCGAGGCGTCCATCCGCCAGGCCTTCCGCAATGAGCTGAAGGATTCCACGAAACTGATCATCGCCCAGCGCATCACGTCGGTGCAGGAGGCCGACATGATCGTCGTCATGGACGACGGCACCATCACCGGCGTAGGCACCCATGCCGACCTGCTGGCCACCAACAAAGCCTATCAGGAGATCTATCACTCTCAGGTGAAGGAGGACGCGCCGGCGCACGACAGCGCTGACGCGGGGAAGGGGGCGAACCACTGATGGCGAGAAATCTTGAAACGCTGCAAAAGCAGTACAACAGCACGGCCGCGGCCTCTACCCGCGGACCGATGGCCGCCACCAACAACTTCAAGGGCAAGCCCGCCCATTCCATGGATACCATTCGCCGCATACTTTCGTATGTGGGCAAATTCAAATTCCGGCTGGTGCTGGTGGTGCTGTGCATGCTGCTGAGCACCGGGGCCAGCCTGGCCGCGGGCTACGTGCTGCGACCGGTGATCAACCACATCGCCGACTCCTCCACTTCTGCCGCGGACCGCCTGGCCTACCTGGCCATGATGCTGGGCGTGATGGCGGGCATCTATCTGATCGCGGTGTTCGGCCAGCTGATGCAGTCGAAGCTGATGATCGGCGTGTCACGCAACGCGATACAAAACATCCGGGACGACCTGTTCACCAGAATTGAGCGCCTGCCGCTGCGCTTCCACGACAACCAGACCACCGGCGAGCTGATGAGTCGCTTCACCAACGACGTGGACAACATCGGCCAGATGCTGGACCAGTCCCTGATCAGCATGGTCTCCGGTATCATCAACCTGGTGGGCACGCTGGCGATGATGGTCTATACCAACATCTGGCTGACGTTGATCACGCTGGTGTTCATCCCCATCTTCCTGATGGGCAGCCGGTTCATCATCAGCAAGAGCCGCAAGTACTATTCCGCCCAGCAGGCCGCCCTTGGCGCGGCCAACGGCTACATCGAGGAATCCGTGGCCGGACAGAAGGTGGTCAAGGTGTTCAACCATGAAGCCGAGTGCGTGGCGGAGTTTGATCAATTGAACGACGACCTGCGCCACAAGCAGGAGAAGGCCATGTTCTTCGGCGGTATCATGGGCCCGATCATGGGCAATACCACCCAGATCAGCTATTCCCTCACCGCGGGCATCGGCGGCGCGCTGTGCGCCCTGGGACGCTTTGACGTGGGCGGGCTGGCCATATTCGTCAACTACTCCCGACAGTTCTCCCGCCCCATCAACGAGATCTCCCAGCAGATGGCCACCATCTTCTCGGCCCTGGCCGGCGCGGAGCGCGTCTTCGCGATGATGGATAAGGAGCCCGAGGCCCTGGAGGCGGGCAAGACAGAAATGCCCGAGCGCCTGGAGGGACACGTGATCCTGGACGACGTCAGCTTTGGCTATGTGCCTGAAAAGACGGTGCTGAAGCACATCAGCCTGTACGCCAAGCCGGGCCAGAAGATCGCCTTCGTGGGCTCCACCGGCGCGGGCAAGACCACCATCACCAACCTGCTGAACCGGTTCTATGACATCGATTCCGGCAAGATCACCATCGACGGCATCGACATCATGGACATGCCCAAGAGCTATCTGCGGCAGAACATCGCCATGGTGCTCCAGGACACCCACCTGTTCACCGGCACGGTGATGGAGAACATCCGCTACGGCCGGCTGGACGCCACCGACGACGAGGTCATCGCCGCCGCGAAGACCGCCAGCGCTGACAGCTTCATCCGACGCCTGTCCGACGGCTATAACACGATGATCGAGGGTGACGGCGCGAACCTGTCCCAGGGGCAGCGGCAGCTGCTGAACATTGCCCGGGCGGCCCTGAGCAAGGCGCCGATCCTGGTGCTGGACGAGGCCACATCCTCGGTCGACACCCGAACCGAGCGCCATATCGAGGAGGGCATGGACACCCTGATGCAGGATCGCACCACCTTTGTCATTGCCCATCGCCTTTCCACCGTGCGCAACGCCGACGCCATCATGGTGCTGGAGAACGGCGAGATCATCGAGCGCGGCGACCACGACGACCTGCTGGCCATGAAGGGCCGCTATTATGAACTGTACACTGGCAAGAGTGAGTTGACCTGATAGACGAAACATGACCATCGGCGTCGTAGCCGATGGTCATGTTTTATAGAGCGCCGACAGGCGCTTAACGGTTCGTCAGGTTCCTGAGCCAGCGCTCCTTCTTCAGCCAGAAGTGGAAGACCACCACCTTGATCACGTCCACCAGCTTGACGCCGCAGTACAGCACCACCGGACCGACGTCCGTGAACAGTGCCAGGGCAAACACCATCGGGATCATCACAAAGAGGGTCAGGCCGGCGTCGGTATAGGCGCCCATGGCGGTGTCGCCCCCCGCCCGGGCGATGGCCTGCTGGGTGTTCATATACAGCCACGGTACCATGAACAGCGACATCGTCATCACCATCTGCCTGCAGATCGCGATGGCGCTTTCGCTGAGTCGGCCGAATACCACGGGCACGAGCAGCGTGGTGGCCATGCCGAAGCCTGTCATTACGATGCCAAAGATGACCGCGCCAGACAGCAGCCAGGTCTTTTCCCGCCGCGCCCTTTCCAGTTTTCCCTCGCCGAGGGTCTTGCCCAGCAGCACCCCGGTGGCGGTATAGACGCCGCCGAAAGCCACGAAGTAGAGGTTGGCGATGGCGAAGCTGGACGCCATGCCGGACACCACGTCCGCGCCGCCCCTGCCGTTGTACAGCGCCGTGGTCACCGTCTCGGACATCACCCACACCATCTCGCAGAACAGCACCAGCGCCCCCTTTTTCAGGATGCGCCTGAACAGTGGCCCGTCGATCTTCAACAGGCTGGCGGCGCGGACGGCAAAGGCGGGCTTTGTGCGTATGTAAATGGCGATGAACAGCGCAAGCTCCACCAGTCGGGCGATGACCGTGGCCAGCGCCGCCCCGCGGACGCCGAGCCTGGGAAAGCCCAGGTTGCCATAGATCATCAGCCAGTTGAACACTGTGTTGGTCAGCGTGGCGATGACCGTCACCACCAGCGGCTGCCTGACCTGTCCCAGGTCCCGCAGGGAGCTGGCGATGCTCATCGACACCATCATGGGAAGCCCGCCAAAGAACATGACGCGGATGTACCGCACCGCTTCATCCAGGATCAGCTCAGCCTGGGTATTGCCGATCAGCATCAGCGAGAGCACCTGCCTGGGAAACACGACGGTGACCAGGAGATAGGGGAGGAACGCCGCCAGCCCCGCCAACAGCTTGAACCGGAAGGCTTGTCCCATGCCATCGGCGTCCTGCGCCCCGAAAAACTGGGTCATGAATATGCCGCCGGACATACAGGTGGCGTTGATGAACACCATAAAGACAAACATCATCTGTCCGGCGACGTTGACGCCGGACATGCTTATATCGCCGAGGCCGGAGACCATGAAGTTGTCGATCAGTGAGACCAGACTCTGGATCATCTGCTGCAGCATGATCGGCACCGCGACGGCCAGCGCGCCGCGATAAAATTTCCATGGGCCGAAGAGATTCCTTTTTTCAATTGCCATAGTCTTATACCTCAGTCAGATACTGGTGTCGCCGCATTTACGAGGGCGTTGAAGATTGCGTCCCGGTCGAAGTTGCCCTCCGGCAGGCCGGGAATTTCCTTGTACGCCTTGCAGACGGACAGACTGATCTCGGTCAGCACGGCGCTCATCTCCGCATCGGTGTAGGGGCAGTCGTCGGTGACGATCAGCGTGGCAAAGCTGAATACCACCAGCCACAGGTCGCGGAAATAGCGGTCGGCGGTAGCGGCATCCATGTGATAGATGCGCATCACGGAATCCCGCGCCAGATCCTGGGAGAGCTTCAACGCGGCCATCGCGCCACCGCCGTAGTCGCCTCGCCCTGTCAGGAACAGCAGCTTGTACAGCTCCGGCTCCTCCCTGGCAAACCGGATGTACTGCTGGCCCACGCCCAGAAAGGGAATAGGGCCGGCGAGGCCGCGCTCAATATACGATCGGTACAGCGCCCTCGCCTGCACATAGACCTCCGCTTTCAGCTGATCCATCGTATCAAACCAGGTGAAAATCGGCCCTACGGAGACCCTCAGCGTCCGGGCTACCTCCCGGGCTGTGACAGCTTCAATGCCCTTTTGACGGGCAATCTCCATTGCCGCGGCGACAATTTCTTCCTTCTGGAACTTTACCGATGGTGGCATAACCATCATCCTTTCCGGAAAGTTATATAACGATTGTTAGTTAACGTATGTAATTATAAATGGGCATTTCACATTTGTCAAGCTGTTTTGAAAACGGCTCGGAGAGGGCCTCAGATCACGCACTTCATATTGCATTCAGCCCTGGTGAATTGACACAAGAAAGAAGCAATTTCCTTGTGGAAATTGCTTCTCTGAAACTGGCAGGGGCAGTAAGATTCGAACTCACAACAAAGGTTTTGGAGACCCACGTGTTACCATTACACCATGCCCCTACGTCTTGCGAACAAAAGAATTATACCGCATATTGATGGCGTTGTCAATAGTTTAATTGTTTAAATTTCAGCATACGGAAATGGATGCTAACCGTCAACATTGTTACGCTAAAAATGGTGACAATTTCAACGGTTACATGACTTGCAAATTGTTAACGAAAGAAATTATTCATGTTCCTTGACTAAATACCGTTGGCGTTGTATAGTAAAAATGAGCGGCATGAATTTGGAAGAACGTTCCACGCGCCGCATTGAAATGGAGTGGCAAAAGAATTGTTTAAAAGAACTCAGGGATTGGATGGCAGGCATCGCGGTGGAAACCCGTATATCAACCCAAATGTGGCCAATATCCTGAAAAAGGTGGAGGAAGAAACCAAGGATTCCGCGTTATCCCAAAGCGTGTACTTCGGGCCTACGGCAATGACTCATATCCGCAGGCTGATTGAAATGGGCGGGACTATCATCACCGATACGACGCTGTTGGCCAACGATATCAACACAGGGTTGCTCGGCGATCATGGCGCGCAGATCATGTGCTTCATCGACGACCCCCACGTCGTCCACCTGGCGGAACAGCGCCACGTCACCCGGGCGGAGGTTGCCGTGGACTACGGCCTGGCTGTGAACGGTCCCAAGCTGCTGGTGGTGGGTAGCGCTCCCGCCGCGATCAACCGAATCATCATCCGCCGACAGCATGAGCCCCTCAGCGATGTTTGCGTATTGGCCGCGCCCACAGGCTTTGCCAGCGTCGTACAGATGAAGGAACGACTGATGGACAGCGACCTGACCTCCATCGTCGTTCGGGGGAAAAAGGGCGGCGTCCAGACCACGGCGGCGCTGGTCAACGCCTTACTCCGGGAAATCGCGGAAAATCCAAACGGATAATAAAACCCCATGCAAAAGCGTCCTCCGAGGAGGACGCTTTTGCGTGGGGTTTTCGGCTCAACAGAGTATGAAAGCTCGCAGTGCCTGTACGGTTGCGAAGGCATGGGGGACGGCCAGGCCGCCCAGCTCCTCCCGTCTGCGATAGCCCCAGGATACCCAGGCACACTCGATACCGGCGTTGAAGGCCGTCTGGACATCGGTCTCCCCGTCGCCCACATACAACGTGCGCTCAGGCGACGCGCCCAGCCGGCGCATGATCTGAAGGGCCCCGTCCGGCGCTGGCTTTTTGGGGATTTGAGGCTGTTCGCCCAGTACGCAGGCCAGCCGTCCTTTCAGGTGGGCTTCACACAGCGCCTGGGTGGCGCTGTCCACCTTGTTGGAATTCAGGGCTGCCAGGATCCCTGCGTCAGCCATGGCGTCCAGCAGGGCGGGAATGCCGTCGAAGGGGCGGGTGTACACGTTCACATGGGAGAGATAATACGACTTGAAATCGGCGAGCGCCCGCTCGTAGGCCTCGTCCCCGGCACCCTCAGGCACGGCGCGGCGCATGGTGCTGGCGATGCCGTTGCCGATCAGGCGCCGCACCTCCTCGCGGCTGCGTCGGGGGAAGCCCTGCGCGTCCAAAGCGTAATTCACCGCCTGGGTCAGGTCGTCCAGCGTGTCCAGCAGCGTGCCGTCCAGGTCGAATATCACAAGGTCGTATTTCATCCTTCATTCACCGCTTTAATGGTTTTGATCTGTGAGCATAATATCAGACGCGCGGTATGGCTTCGGGTCATTCAGGTTAGAATTGCGTTATATGGTAAAACATTCCCCTGCGAAGGGCGTTGGGAATTGAATTTGTCCCGGAAATATGATAGAATATATCTTGGTTCACTATACGGAATTACCATTATTTGGAGGCCGAACATGCCCGCTTACGAAGCCTTTGCAGGATTGTACGACGTGTTGATGGACGACGTCGATTACGATGCCTGGGCAAATTATTACCTCGAATTGATCCGTCGCCTGGGCGTCGAACCCCGCACCCTTTGCGACTGTGCCTGCGGCACCGGTTCCATGTCCGTGCGATTCGCGGGGCGGGGCCTGCGGGTGACTGGCGTCGATCTCTCCGGCGACATGCTGGAGCTGGCCCGTCGGAAGGCGCTGGAGCACGGCGTACAGGTGATGTTTGTGCGCCAGGATATGTGCGCGCTGGCGCTGCCCAGACCGGTGGACGCGCTGGTGTGCGGCTGCGACGGGGTGAATTACCTGCTGGACGACGACCGGCTGAGGGCCTTCTTCACCCGGGCCCGGGAATCCCTGAAGCCCGGTGGAGCGCTGGCCTTCGATATCTCCTCGCCCTCAAAGCTTCGCGACACGCTGGGGAACAACTTCTTCGGCGAGGATCGGGAGGACGTCGCCTACCTGTGGAGCAACCGGTTTGACGAAGCAGCCCGGACCGTCACGATGGATCTCACCTTCTTTACCCGGGAGCGGGACGGCCGTTATCGGCGCTTCGACGAGCTGCATGTGCAGAAGGCCCACGCGCCCGAACACCTGCTGGCGCTGCTTGGGGAATGCGGCTTCCGGCAGGCGCAGGCCTTCGGCGACAGGCGCTTTGACGCCCCCGCACCGGATGAAGCGCGCATTCACATCGCGGCGATCCGGGAATAATATCAATAAGGAGCATTCTCTATGAGCGTTATGAATCAGGACGGCATATTGCACATAACCCTATTGGATGGGCAGGCCCGGGCCATATTGACCGAGAGCACCCAGCTGGTGCAGCGGGCCAAGGACATCCACAGCCTCTCCAGGATCGCCACCGCGGCGCTGGGGCGTACGCTGACGGCCACGGCCATGATGGGCAGCATGCTCAAGGGCCGGGACGAAAGCGTCACGGTCTCCATCAAGGGCGGCGGTCCCATTGGCACGGTGCTGGCGGTGTCCGGCGCGGATTGCTCGGTCAAGGGCTATGTGGACAACCCGGCCATCGACCTGCCCCGCACGGGACCGAAGCTGCCCGTTGGGGCGGCCGTGGGGAAGGAAGGCCGACTCAGCGTCATCAAGGACCTGCGCCTTCGGGAGCCCTACGTGGGTCAGGTGAACCTGGTCTCAGGCGAGATCGCCGAGGATTTCGCCATGTACTTCACCGCCTCCGAACAGACGCCCTCGCTGGTGTCACTGGGGGTGCTGGTCAGCGACGAGCGGGTGGAATCCGCGGGCGGCCTGATCGTCCAGCTGATGCCCGGGGCCAGCGAGTCGGCCATACGCTCCATCGAGGCCAGTGCAGGCATGTTCATGGACATCTCCGGCACGATGAAGGAATATCATCTGGATGGCGCGGTCAACCAGTTGCTGTTGCACCTGCAGCCCCAGGTGCTGGAGCGCAGGGAGGTGCGCTACGCCTGTGATTGCAGCCGCGAGCGAGTGGAGCGGGCCCTGATCACCCTGGGCACGGAGGAGCTGACCGACATGATCCAGACCCAGCACGGCGCCCAGGTGGACTGCCACTTCTGCAACAAGCGCTATCGCTTCACCGAGGATGACCTCAAGGCCCTGCTGGCCGCGGCCACGGCGAAGGCGAGCGTCTCGGAGCAGAAAGAATAAACCGACGTCGGTATTATAATGTCATTAGGAGCATCCATGAACAAGAACCTTAAAATCGTGGCCTTCAAGCGGTCCTCGGCCTATGTGCATCACCGCGCCATGATGAACCGCAGGGAAAATAACATCGTGGACGCGCTGGAGCTGATGCGCCGGGCGGTGGAGGCCGCGCCGGAGAATCGGGAATACCGGCTGGACCTGGCGGAGCTCTACTGCGAAATGGGCTGCCACGAGCAGTCCACCCGCTTGCTGTTGGATATGCTGGCCGAGGACGACGGACCCTCGGAATGCTATTACGGCCTCGCGCTGAACCAGCTGGGCATGAACGATCTGGTCGGGGCGCGACGTTCCCTGAGCCTGTACCGCCGCCGGGACCCGGAGGGGGCTCATCTGGAAGAGGTGCGACGACTGGCGGCGGAGCTGGACTTTTTCGACGAGCTCAGCCATCCCGTCAACCGCAAGCTGCGTCGGGCGACCTGCATTGCTAACCGTGCTTGCGACGCGATGAAGTCGGATATGCCGGAAAAGGCATGCCGCCTCTTTGAACGGTCGCTGGAAATGTCCTCGGAGCAGTACGACATGCGGTCTCTGTATGCCATGGCGCTGCTGATCTGCGGCAGGAGGGAGGACGCGTTGGCCCAGGCGGGACGGGCGTCGGAGGGCTATCCGCCCTCCGTGAAGGCGCTGTGCGTCAGCGCCCAGGTGTTTGCCCTGGTCGGCGATGCCCGTGCCGCCCGAACGCTGATGAACCGGGCCGCGGCGGAGCGCCCCGAGGGCCAGGACCTGCGGCTGATGATCTACGTGATGGGCGAGCTCGGCATGGACGCCGATGTGGCGGATTACGTGCGCAGGGCCCTACAGGAGTCCCCCTTCGACCGTGATTTGCTGCACATGCGGGCGGTGGCCCTGAACCGCACCGGTACGCCGGACATCCGCGTGGCCCGCTTCTGGGCGCGGATACTGCGCATCGATCCCGGGGACAGCGTGGCCCAGTATTACCAGGAGGCAGCCCTGAACGGAAGGCTGGGGGAAGACCCGCCGGATTACAGCTACCAGGTGCCCCGCCGGGAATTTGAACGGCGTCTGCGCGCGCTGGTGGCACAGCTGGGCCAGGGTTATGAGCAGCTGGAGGCGCGCTGGCGCGACGACCCGGGCTTCCGCCAGCTGATGGGCTGGGCGGTCCGGGCCGAGGACCCGCGGCTGAGCCGGGCCGCCATGACCGCGCTGACCACCATCGATCATCGGGAGTCCCGAAGCCTTTTGCGCATGCTGCTGTTCAACGAGGGCGTTCCCGGGGACCTGAAACTTCACGCCGCGATGGTGCTTCGGATACAGGGCATCGATTCGGAGGACATCATGCCGGCCAGGACGGGCCTCGGCGCGGGCTTCATGCCCGACACCCGGGCCATGATGGCCCGCCTGGGCGTGGGCGAGCGCCAGCTGGTGCGCTATGCCGACGAGGTGCTCCAGCGGGAATACGGCGTGTCGGCGCTGTCCCACCTGCTGCTGGTCTGGTCGGCCTACCGCCAGCTGCGCGGCACAAGGGTGGATCCAGTGCGCTGCGTCGGCGGCGGCGCGGCGGCGCTGGCCTACAGCTATATGCTGGTCTACGGTCCCAAGCCGGATGTCGCCACGTTGGCGAAGCAATTTGGGTGCGATGGGCGACAGCTGGTGTATTATGCCCGGCGCATCGCCAGCTGCCTCGACCGGATTGCCCGGGAGAATTGAGATACAGGAGAAATTCCATGAAGATATATGATTTTGACGCCAAATTCTTCGATTATGCCCGCACCTGGATGGCCATGCACCCCGGCATGACCGAAAAGCAGGTGGAGGACAGCTACAACGAAATCATGCTGAACTGGCTGAACGCCCCCGCGAAGTGGCTGGACGGCGAAAAGCCGGGGGAATACTTCCTGCGCTACAGCGAGCCCAGGGACCTCATCAAGCTGCTGGAGGAGTACAACAAGCGGGATATCGGCCTGCCGGAGCCGCTGTACAGCCGGGTGGTCAGCATGGGGCAGCCCTGTGTGCCCGGGCTGATGCGCATCGTGTCGGACGTTGACAGGAGCGAATCGCTGCGCGCCACGGCGCTGGCCCTGCTGCGGGACATCGACAGCGACGACGCACGGCAGCTGTACGTCGACCTCGCCTGCTCCGGCGGAGAGGATGACGAGATCAGCGAGATAGCGGCGGACATCCTCTCCGAAGGA
Organism: Clostridia bacterium; assembly: GCA_017512905.1. Lineage (GTDB taxonomy): Bacteria > Bacillota > Clostridia > Christensenellales > Aristaeellaceae > UBA2862. The sequence goes on along the minus strand of JAFWEL010000130.1, from coordinate 165,280 downwards.
GACGGCAGCCAGATCGGCGCGTTGCTGGAGCGCTATGACGGCGCGGGTGAGTCCGGCCAGCAGCGCATACTGGGTATCTGCGCCAACTTCCCCGGCGACGACCGCATCCTCGGCTACATGCTGGATAAGCTGCGCAACCGTCCGGAGCAGCGGGCCCTCTACGCCTCGTTCCTGGGCAAGCTGGGCGACCCCAGGGCCATCGACGCCATAAAGCCCTTCCTGACGCTGACAGACCTCGGCTACCTGGATTACATCGAGCTGCGCAACGCCATTGAGGAGCTGGGCGGCGATCCGGGGGAGGAGCGCACCTTCTACGGCGACCCGGATTACGAAGCCATGCGCAACATCTGAGGCGGACATATACCCTGGAAGGGAGGCAGGCCTGTGTACTGTTCACATTGCGGGAAAAAGGTGGGGGAAGACATGCTCTTCTGCCCCTTTTGCGGCAAACCCATCGTCATACCGGAGCAGGACGACGCTCCGGCAGCTGTGCCTGCCACCGACGCGCCCGTTGTGCCGACAGAGGGCGGGGCAGCGAAGGCTGATACCGGGCCTGAACCGGAAGCGGACGCCCCCGGAGCGGAACCACTTCCAGTTGATGATAAACCGACGTCGGTTTTAAGTGACGGCGAAGCGGCTGAAGTCGGGGCGGAAGACCCGACGGTCGATGACGCCGCGGCGGAGTTGCTGGACTGGAGCCAGACCCGCAAGCGCCATATGGAGGCGGACGTCTGGGCCAGGCCCGATCCCGCCGCCGGGGATTTTGCGCCCCTTGAGCTGGAGGAAACCGTAGAGCAGTCACAGGAAGCGACGTGGAAGGAAGAGATCACCCGCAAGAAGCAGTCCGTCATCCATGAAAAGAAGCCGCCGGAGATGAAGCGCGGCGATGAATCACCCGTTCGTCTGGACGGCAACGCCCCGAAGCTGGACCTGGATGTGCAGGACGCTAAACCCCGCGCCAAGGGACAGAAACATCGCAAGCACGCCAACACGCTGGTGCCTCCCAAGACGATGGACCCGGACGATATCTTCATGGACGACAGGCGCGCCGCCTATGACGAGGACGATCCCTACGACTATGACGACCGGGACGACGGGTCCGACGGCGGCTTTTCCTATGAGGATGAGGACGAGGGCAGTTTCTTCATGCGCCACCTGCGGGGAATCGTGGGCCTTGCGCTGTTTGTGATCCTGCTGCTGCTGATCGTGATCTTTGCCTTCTCCAGGGCAGGGCAGCTCAGCCTGGCCCGGGCCAATGTGGCCTGGAGCAGGGACGCCTACAGCACCCTGGGCTATCAATATTTCCAGGCGGGCGATTATCGCCAGGCCGGACTCTACTACGAGCGGGCATTGCAACGCGACCCGGACAGCTACAGCTTCGCCTCCTCCGCCGCGATGGCTTATCTCGAGGCCGGGGAGAATGAAAAGGCGGCGGCGATGCTCAAGCGCTGTGCCGAGATCGACCCGGCAAAGCTGGAGCCCTATGTCTACCTGTTGAAGCTGTACCCGGACGCGGCGTCCAGGCCCTGGGACATCACTCAGCTGCTGCAACAGGGCTACCAGCAGACCGGCGACGCCCGCCTGAACGTCACCGGCTGACATTCAAATGATTGCGGAGGAGAGCGCTTTAGTGCGAACGCCGGAATTCCTGCTCGCGCCGATGGACGGCATGACCCGCGCCTCGTTCAGGAGCGTCTGCTTCGATTACGGGGCGGACGGCGCGACCACAGAGATGATACAATCCCTGGCCTATGGGCGGGCCAGAAAGCCCATGAGTCCCACCTTCCTGGAGGTGCTGGCCCGCTATCCCAACGAGCGTAACCTGGCGGCCCAGCTGATCGGCAGCGACCCGGCGGCCATGGCGGAATCTGCCCGCCGCCTGGAGGCTCTCGGCCGCTTCGACGCCATCGACATCAACATGGGCTGCCCCGCGCGAAAGGTCGTGGGCAGCGGCAACGGCGCGGCACTGCTGAAGACCCCGGAGCGGGCGGTGGCAGTCATGGAGGCCGTGAAGGCGGCCACATCCCTGCCCGTGCGGCTGAAGCTGCGCCTGGGCTGGGACGGGGCGCACGTCACCGCCCCCTTTTTCGTGGAGCAGGCCCAGCGCTTGGGCTTTCAGAGTGTTACGCTCCACGGACGCACCCGGGAGCAGATGTACCTGGGCGCCGTCAATATCCCCGCGATCCGGGCGATCTGCGACGGGACGCGCATACCGGTGTATGCCAATGGTGGCGTCACCTGCGCCGAAGACGCGCTGACCTTCCTGAGGGATACCCACGCCGCGGGGGTCGCCATCGGCCGGGCGGCGTTGAAATCCCCCTGGATATTCGAGGATATCGCCGCCCTCAGGCGGGGAGAAACGGTCAAGCCGCGCCTTGCGCCGGAGCGCGTCGCCCTTCTGATCCGACTGGCGACGCTGACCTGTGGTCACCGGCCCGAGGGCGTGGCCATCTGCGAGATGCGTCGCTTCTGCGGCTGGATGCTGGCGGGCCTGACCGGCTGTGAGGCGGTGCTGACCCGGTTGAACGGCGTCGTCACCCTCGACGCCTTCCGCGCATTGCTGGAGGAATACCTCGACGCGCTGGCGCGGAGCGACGATCTGGACATCCATCCGGAGTTGCTTCCCAGGCCGACCCTGGACACCGTGGCTCACCGACAGGCGCGGCGTACGGCCAAGTGGATGTGACAAACCTTTACCAAAACGATTGAAGGCAGGCTGCTCTGGCAGCCTGCCTTCGGCGTTTTAATCCGCCTTACCAATCCTCGCCTTCGCTGGCGCTCTCGTCCTCGGGCTCGTCGTCGAAGCTCTCGCCGGCTTCTTCTTCAAAGCCCTCGTCCTCGGGTGCGTCGTCGAAGTCCTCTTCGGGTTCCTCATCGAAGCGCTCGTCCGGCTCGTCGTCAAAGTCCTCGACGGGATTCTCTTCAATTCCTTCGGCGGAAACGGGGTTGGGATTCATGAAGCGTTCATCCGCGGACGTCAGCGTTTCCAGCGTCCTGGCGTCGATTCGGGGATCCAGGGGATCGATCGTTGCGTCCAGGGGATCGATCACCGGCAGCTCCATCTCGAGGGTGGTGTTGCAATACTCCTGGAAGCGGCTGAGCGCCTCCAGGGTGGCCTCGTCCAGCGTCCCCGGCGTGTAGCTGTCGGACTCCAGCCAGCCCAGAGCAACGAGCTTGTCCTGGAGCTCGATGATCTCTTCCTCGGTCAGCTTGACGATGGTTTCATCCCCGGAATCCGTAGATTCCTCATCAGACTCGCGGATTTCGTCCTCGGGTTCCTGGTCGTATTCTTCAGGCTCGCGGTATTCCTTTTCGGGCTCCTGCTGCGCCTCCTCGGGCTCGCGGTATTCCTCTTCGGGCTCCTGCTGCGCCTCCTCGGGTTCGCGGTATTCCTCTTCGGGCTCCTGCTGCACCTCCTCGGGCTCGCGGTATTCCTCTTCGGGCTTCTGCTGCGCCTCCTCGGGTTCGTGGTATTCCTCTTCGGGCTCCTGCTGCACCTCCTCGGGCTCGCGGTATTCCTCTTCGGGCTCCTGCTGCGCCTCCTCGGGTTCGCGGTATTCCTCTTCGGGCTCCTGCTGCGCCTCCTCGGGTTCGCGGTATTCCTCTTCGGGCTCCTGCTGCGCCTCCTCGGGCTCGCGGTATTCCTCTTCGGGCTCCTGTTGCTCCTCTTCGGGCTCCGGGTGTTCTTCCTCGGGTTCCTGGTATTCCTCCTCAGCGCTCTGCCACGCCTCGTCGGCCTGCTCCCACGCCTCGGATTCCTCCGCGCCATCATCCTCGACGGGCGCGATGACCTCGGCCTCGGGGGCGGCGGCATACAGGGCGAAGCGGGATGCGCTGGTTTTGCCGTCAGCGTCGGTTCCACCCGCGGGTATGGCGGTCACCTTCAGCGTGTAGACCTCATCGGGAGCCAACGCGCTGGTATGCGCGGACAGGGAGGTGGTATCGACCACCCGGGAATCCAGCGTGTTGTTGCCGGAATCCAGCAGCTCGATCCTGTATTCCGCCACGTCGCCATCGGCCTGCCAGGACATGGTCAGGACGTCGCCGGAAACGTAGCTCACGCCGTCGCGAACCTCCTCCACGTAATCAAGGCTGATGGACGGCTCACCGATGCTTGTGGGGCTCTGCGCCTGCGCGTCGGGCGTATCGGCGGGTTCGCTGGCTTCGGGTTCCTCGGGCGACACTTCGTTTGCCGGAACCTCGGTGGATTCCTCCGTGGTCTCCTCGGGGATGACCTCGTTCACCGGGGCATCCGTTTCCTTTTCAGTCGTCTCTTCGGGGAGCGCTTCGGGGACCAGCGGCTGATCCTCGGGCATATCCTCTTCATCGTCGTCGTCCTCGATCTCCACCACGACCTCCGGCTCGGGAGTCGGCTCGAAGGTGGCCACGGGCTCCAGATCCTCCTCGGGGATGTCCAGTTCCTCTTCTATTTCCAGCTCCTCGGCTTCCTCGATGGGTTCAGGGGTCGGTATGGGGGTCGGCTCCGGCGTGGGATCGGGCTCGGGCAGCTCGATTTCCGGCAGGGCGAACAGGGCTGTGCTGGAGCGGGCGGCCTTTCTGTTGCCGCTCTCCGGGATGGCGAGCACGGTGATGGTGTAGATCTCGCCGGCGTTCATAGAGGAAGAGCTGATGCTGGCCTTGAGTTCGGACATATTCTCGTCGACGATCACGTCGCCGCTCTCGTCCTCGATCGTCACCTCATAGATGCCCACATCGCCCTCGGCGGCCCAGAAGAAGGTGATCGTGCCGGGCAGCAGGTAGTTCACGCCGTTTTCGACGCGGGCGACGGTATCCATGCTGATTTCGGGAATGCCCACGGTGTCAATGGGCACGTCCTTTTCCTCCTCGATGGGGTCAAGCCTGACGAATTCCACCTCGGCGCGGGTGACGTGTTTGCTGTCGCCGTCCTCGGGGTAGGCCGTGACCCGCAGCGTGTAGACCACGTCGAAGTCCAGCGTGACGAGGGGAACGCCGGTGCTGGTCATCAAGGTGTCGTTGTCGGCGTAAACATTGCCCATGGAATCGCTGACGCGGACGTTGTAGTGGTCCACCGCGCCTTCGGCGTCCCAGTTGAACACGACGTAGCCACTGGGCGTGCTGGCTTCGGAGATGAAGTAGACGCCATTATCCACGTAATCGTAATCCTCGATGTAGATGTCGGGGGTGCCGATGACGGTGGGCTCCACGTATTCGGGGGCATCGTCGGAGAACAGCAGCATCTGGGTGCGAACGGTGGCGACGCCGGTGGGCTTCAGTCCGACCTTCTTCTGGAACAGGGCAACGGCTTCCTTGGTTTCCCGGCCGAAGTACCCGTCCACGGGACCGCTGTAGTAGTTCAGCGCCTTCAGGCGACGCTGCAGTCGGGCGACGCGCTCGTTGTCATCGCCGCGGCGCAGCACGATGTAGCCGGGCGCTTCGGGAGCGTCGTCGGAGAACAGCAGGCGCTGCATGGCCTGGCTGGCGTTGCCGGTTTCCCGCAGGCCCGCCGTGCGCTGGAATACACGCACCGCCGACGTGGTCTGGGAGGTATAGGTGCTGCCGGGGCTGCATTCCAGGTAATACAGGTCCTTCAGGCGGTTGTTCAGCTCGCGCACGCGGTAGCCGGTGTCGCCGGGATAGAGGTCGATGTAGCTGGAGCAATGCTCGGCCCGGTCGGAGTACAGCCGCTTCAGCGTATCGCGGGTGGCCGCCTCGGATTCCTGAAGGCCGTTCTCCTCCTGGAACAGCTGTACCGCCTTTAGCGTGCGGGGGCCGAAGATGCCGTCCGCCGCGTCGGCCAGATAGCCCAGCTCGCGCAGGCGCTCCTGCATACGGCGCACGCGCATACCCCGATTGCCCCGGGTCAGCTGGCGATAGGGGTCGTAGGCGCTGAGCTTGCCGGAGAGGATGATCCGCTGCAGCTCGGCGTCGGCAATGCCGGTCACGGTGCGGTCCAGGTCGAACTGCAGCAGCTGCACCGCGGCCTGGGTGCGGGGGCCGAAGATGCCGTCCACGTAGTAATCATAATAGCCCAGGTCCTTCAGAGGCTGCTGGATGGCGCGCACGGCGTCGCCGCGGCTGCCCCTGGACAGGGCGGTGTACTGGGGCGTGGGCGTCAGCAGGTCCAGGGCGGTCTGCTCGTTGCTGAGCTTCAGGGTGTCGATCAGCCGCAGTACGGGCGCGGCCACGTCGCTCTCCGATTCAAACTCGATGAAGGAGAAGGTGGGCTTCGCGGCCTTTTCGGTCAGCTGGGCGTAGACGTTCAGCTGGCCGCCCATGCCCTCGATGCGCAGGCCGTCCACATTGTATTCCGCCGGCAGCTTATAGGCGGAGAGGTCGGAATAGCGCTTGAACACGGCCAATGTGCCCTTGGCGGTATCCACCCGGCAGACGGTGTTATCCGCGGCCAGCATGAACAGCGATTTGCCGCTGGCCGTCAGCTGGTCCTTCATCTTCACGCCCGGGGTCAGCACGACCTTCGAGGTCTGCGCGCCGGTGTCATAGGCCTTCAGCCGCAGGGCGCTGCCGGTGCGGGTCAGGTAATAGACGGTGTTGTTCAGCCACGCGTAGGCGGTCACGTCGCTGTCGATCAGGGTGGTATTGTAATTGAAGCGGCTCTTCATGTAAAGCTCGGCGCCGTCGGTCAGGAAGACCTCGTAGCGCTCGCCGATCGAGCCGCTCCTGGGAATGTCGCCGCTGTAGATCTCAAACCGGTCCGTCTCCTCCACGTACAGCATCGTGGCGGCCTGGTCCACCAGCTGGAAGATCAGGCCCTCCGCTGACATGTACAGCCGGTCGATGGGTTCCGCGGCAGTGTAGACCACCTGGGACGTCAGGCTGTGCAGGTCGACGCGGGACAGCTGGGTGCGGTTGGCCCCGGTCACGTAGTAGGCGTCGTCCTCGCCCGCCAGGCACGCGGCCCTGACATCGGTGGCGATGAGGGATTCCTCAAAGCTTTCCAGGTCAACCATGTAAAGATCCTGGGTGTCCAGGAAGTCGTCCGGACTCAGGTACAGCACACGGTACGCGTCAATGCCGACGACGCTGTCGGCCGCGTGTTCGTTGATGGCGTCCGCCCTGCCGGGCAGATAAAGGTGTCCCTCGCCATCGGTATAGGCGGCGAAGGTATCGCTGCGGGCCACGGGTCCGCTCTCCGCCACCGCGAAGGGGGCGACGAGCAGGCACAGCGCCAGCAGCAGGATGAGGAATGCTGTTTTTTTCATGCTACTGTCCTCCTGAAGATGATGATGCTTAGACGCGATCCGGCTCCCGACGGTTCCAGGGAATGCCGAGGCGTCATAAACTGGTAGGGCAAATCCAGGCACGCAACGCGCCGCGCACCCGGGACTATTGTGACACATTTCGCGGGAAATGTCAATTTGGAATCGGCGGATATCGGGGGTATTCAGGCATGAGCGGTACTTCCACGCCATAGGATTAGAGGGGACGGAGGTGGGGGCATGGGCGCTGTGGAGAAGCTGGAAACACTGCTGCCGCAGGACGCGACGGCGCTGTTGGCGGATCGCGGGAACCGGGTGACCCAGGTCCGGCTGCGTCCGGGAAGGCCGGTGCAGATCGACGCAGTCGGCGAGGATGGCGTGTTGTCCGGCGTCCAGCTGGAATTGCCGGCGCTGAGGCGCATACTGGCCGCGCTGATGGAGTACAGCGTCTATGCCCGCCAGGAGGAGCTGGACCGGGGCTTTTTTACCCTGGACGACGGCAGCCGCGTAGGGGTATGCGGCAGGATGGTCGTCGACGGTTCCCATCTGAGAATGGCCGATATCGGATCGGCCTGCCTGCGGGTCGCGCGGGCGGTGAAGGGCAGCGGCGACGCGCTGATGGGGCACATCGCGCCGCCCGACGGGTCGCTGAGGTCCGCGCTGGTGCTGTCACCGCCGGGATTGGGCAAGACCACGCTGCTGCGGGACGTGGCCCGCCAGCTCTCGGACGGCGGTTGGTGCGTGGGCATTGCGGACGAGCGCCACGAGCTGGCCGCCTGCCATATGGGTGTGCCCACGCTGGATGTGGGGGCGCGGACTGACGTGATGGACGGCTGTCCGCGGGACAAAGCCATCGCCCGGATGATCCGGGGGATGGCGCCCGGGGTGATCGTGGCCGACGAGATCGGCGGTGAGGATGACGCACGGGCGCTGGCCGACGCCGTGCGCTGTGGCGCGGCCGTCATGACCTCCGCCCATGCCTCGGGATTGGAGCAGGCCCTGTCACGGCCTCACCTTCGATCGGTGATCGAAGCGGGCATCGTGGAGGTGATCGCGCTGCTGGGACCGCGTCCCGGAACGCTGAAGGCCGTGTGGCACAGGGGATCGGGAGAGGGGGTGGCCGCCTGGAGACGCGCATAGCGCTGGCGGTCTGCGTGGTGCTGGGCAGTACCCTTTGCGGCAAGGCGGCGGCGGACGCGGCACGGCGACGATACCGGGTGCTCTCGGCACTGGCGGCCGACCTGCAAACCCTGCGCATTCACATGACCGGCATGCTCCAGCCGGTGCAGTTTGCGCTGGAAAAGACGGACTGTGCGGTTTTGAAGCGGGTGGCGGAGGGCATGCGGCAGGGCTGCAGCGCCGCCGAGGCTTGGCGGGCCGTCCGGGAAAGCGCCGTGCGCCGGGGCGGCCCCGCGGACGCGCTGTCGGCGGACGACATCACCGCCCTGGACGCGCTGTTCGGCCAGCTGGGCCAGAGCGGGCGGGAGGAGCAGGAAGCGCTGCTTGACGCATCGTTGCAGACGGTCGGCCGGCTCAGGGACAAGGCCCTTCAAAAGGCGGCGGAGGCGGACCGGCTCTACGTCTCATTGGGCTTCCTGATCGGGCTTATGCTGGCACTGATTGTGATATGAGGTAGGGCATGGACATTGATTTTGTGTTTCGCATCGCGGGCATCGGCATCATCGTCACGGTCATTTCACAGCTGCTGACCCGGGCTGGCAGGGATGACATCGCCATGCTGGCGACTCTTTCCGGGCTCGTGGTGGTGCTGATGATGGTGGTGGGGATGATTTCGGATTTCTTCTCCGGCATCCGCAGCCTGCTGCAAATATGAGGGAGGGTTATGGCCCATGGTGCTGAAGGTCACGGCGCTGTGCGTCGCGGTGGCGATGATCTGTGCCGCCCTGCGCTCGCAGCGCCCCGAGCTGGCTACGGCGGTGTCCCTGGCGGGCGGCGTCGCGGCGCTGGCCATGGCCTGGTCGGACATGGCCGGGGCCGGGGACTGGCTGGAGGGTTTTAAGGGTCTGCTGGGTCGTGACAGTGACGTGGCCGGGTTGATCCTGAAGGGGGCGGGCATCAGCGTCGTGTCCGAGCTCGGGTCGCAGCTGTGCGTGGATGCCGGGGAGCGGGCGCTGGCGGGGCGGATCACCCTGGCGTCGCGGCTGGCCATGCTCGCCCTTTGCGCGCCGATGCTGTCCCAGATCGCGGCGATGATTGCCGGGACGCTGGCGTGAAGCGGCTGATGCTGTGGCTGGCGCTGCTTCTGGTGCTGTGCCCCGGGGCGAAGGGAGAAGCGTCAGCTCAGGCGCTGCTGGATCGGACCGGCTTTTCCGAACTGGAATCCCTTTCCGAAGCGCTGGACGGCCCCGATGTCCGTCGCATCGCCGGTGAGGTTCTGTCCGGCCGGCTGACGGTTCGACGGGACCTGCCGCGCAAGGCGCTGCGCCGCCTCATCGGCGCATTGAAAAAAGCCCTGCTTCCGGCGCTTGGGGCGCTGGCGACGCCGGTACTGGTGACGCTGATGCTGAGGCTGGTTCTCGGGGCGGAGGACGGGCCGCTGGTATTGCTGTGTAGGCTGGCCTGCGTCCTCAGCCTCGGCGAGCAGTGCGCGGCGGCGATGGAGGTGGCGCGGGAAGGCATGGCCGTCGCGGCGAGGATCGCGGATACCGCCGCGCCGGTGGTCGCGTCGGCATTGAGCCTGACGGGACGGGCGGCGGCCTCGGCCACGCTGACGCCGGTCGCGGCCATCTGCGCCGATGGCATCGAGAATGCGCTGATCGCCTGGGGATTGCCGTTGTGCGGCGTCGCCGCCATTGTTGCCGCCGGAGGCAGCCTGTCGGACAGCTTTCGCCTGGACCGGCTGTTCAGGCTGATCTGCGGCACGGTCACCTGGGGCGTCGGACTGCTGATCGCCACCTTCGTGGGGATGATGGCCCTGCAGGGACGCCTGGCCACGGCTAGGGACGGCGCGTCGGTTCAGGCGGTTCGACAGGCGCTGAGGGGATTGATTCCGCTGATCGGCGGTTCCGTGGCCGATTCTTCGGGAGCCCTGGTGGAGGGCGCGGCGGCGGTGCGCAATGCCGTCGGGGTCACCGGACTGATGATCGTGCTGTGCGCTGCGGTGACACCGGCGCTGCGCCTGGGCGCGCATATGTTGTCCATGAAGCTGGTGTCCGCCCTCGTGGAACCGGTGGCGGACCCGGGGATCGTTCGCATCGCCGCCGGGTACGGTGAAATCGCGAGGCTCCAGCTGGCGCTTTACGCGGGCAGTGTGCTGCTGGCGGCGCTGCTGGCCGGCGCGGGCCTGGGCCTGCTGGGATTCTGAGGGAAAGACGGAGGGCGTATCATTGGAGATACAGGCGATTGAGGGCGTTGCGCGGGGGCTGTTCGGCATCTGTGTGGCGGTGTCCGCGATGGAGCAGCTGACCGGAAAGGGTGCGGCGTCCCGTCCATTCCGGTCCCTGTGCGCCCTGGCGGCGGCGCTGTGCGCCTTGCGGCTGGTCATTGGCTTATACTAATCTCAATCTAAAATGCAACCCTCTGCGGGCGTCTTTTCCGCCCTGCCGTTGTCTCGCTGCGGTCAACGATGCGCTGCATCGCCTCCCTCCGCTCGACTTAGGCAGAACAAATAATCTGCTCCTCATAGGTTCACTTTTGGATTGAACTTAGTATTATTATGACGATTTTCAAAGGAATGGCACCCTATGGTGAAGCGGCTTCTGGAGGGGCTCCGCGGCGCGCGCCGGATTGAGTGGTTCGCCGCCCTGGCGCTGGCGGCATTGCTGGGGCTGATGCTGTTCAACCTCGGCGGGAATGGCGGCAGGGCGGGCACCGAGCTGGAATTGCGGGTGGAGCGCATACTGGGGCGGATCGAGGGCGTCGGGAAGGTCAGCGCCATGATCGCCCAGGGGAAGGACGGCGAGGTGACAGGGGCGGTGATCGTAGCGCAGGGATTGACCGACATCCGGACGTACCTGTGTTTGCAACGGGCGGTGTCGGCGCTGTTGGAACTGTCGCCGGACAGGATCGAAATCATTGGCAGCGGCTTTGGCTCCGGAGGTGGCACATGAACAGGAAGGCAAAGTGGGTTCTGGGGATGGCGGCCCTCGCTGCGCTGCTGTCGGCGGACACGTTGATCACGCGGCGGATTGTGCTGCAAAAAGTCAACAGGGCCGCGAGCGCCCCGGTTTACAGCCGGATTCAAACCGATCCGATGGCGGCCTTCCGGCTGGAGCGGGAGCAGCTTCGGTCCCGCCAGGAGGCCCAGTTGAACGACATCATCCACGGGACCGACGGCGACGGGGAGATCGTCGCCCTGGCCAGAAAGCAACTGCTGGACATGCTGGAGCACGCCCGCCAGGAAAGCACCCTCGAGGGCATACTTCAGAGCCGGGGTTTCGAGGACGTCCTGGTGAGCGTCAGCGGCGCGGGGGCCAATGTGATGCTCCGGGGAGGGGAAGTCACAGCGGCCCAGAGCGCCGTCATACTGGACCTGGTCATGCGCGAAACCGGCCTGACAGGCGGGAATGTGAAAATCATTCCGGTAAAATAACCGAAAGTATTTGCGCTGTGGCTTGTTTTCTGCTATAATGACTCTGTATAAGGAGGTATGCAATATGAGCGATAATTATCCTTCCGATGTCAAGCTGAATGAGAATCCCAACGGCACGGTTTCCTTTGCCACGGAAGTCGTCGCCACCATCGCCGGTCTCGCAGCCACCGAGGTCGACGGCGTCGCCAGCATGATCTCTCCTTCCTCAGGTCTGGCAGACATGTTTTCCCGCAAGAGCAACCGCAACCTGACCAAGGGCGTTCGCATAGATTTGGAGGACAACAGGGTTTCCGTGGACGTGACCATCACCGTTGACTATGGCTCTCCCATCCCCGACGTGGCCCGGAACATCCAGGAAAACGTGAAGAAGGCCATAGAGACCATGAGCGGCCTGGATGTGAAGAACGTCGATGTCCATGTGACTGGCATCAGCTTCGAGCGCGAGCAGCGCGCCAACGCCGAGTTGAACGAGCAGCACCGCAAGATGCTGGAGAAGACCGCCGAGGTCGAAGCCGAGGGCATGCCGGAAGGGAAGCTTGCCGAAGCGCCCGGCACCAAAGAAACGGTGGAGGCGCAGCCGTCTGAGGAAGAAGCGCTGGAGGCGGAAGCCGGCGTCCCGGCCGATTCCGATGAGGACCGGGATTCTCCCGAGGAGCAGGAAGCACCTGAGGACGACGGGGAGGACGGATACTACGACGACGAGGACGATACTGAAGAATACGATGAAGAGGACGCGGCGGAGGAGGATGGCTCCGAAGCCGGCGAAGTGAAAGCATGAAACTGACGATTGGCAAAAAACTGTTGCTGCTGTTACACTGGTTATACTCCCTTTTGATCTGTGTGGCCTTTGCGCTGTGCGTGATCGTGCCCAACTTCCAGGCCGATCTGATCTCCCGGGTGGAGGGCACGCTGGGCAATCTGGGCGCGCGCATCGCCGGCGGCGCGCTGCTGGCGCTGTACCTGGTGCTCTCGATCGCGACGTTTTTAACACTGGTGAGGCGCAAGCGCCGGGTCGAGCGGGGCTTTATCACCGTAGGCCCGGAAAACCATGGCCAGGTGCGTGTCTCTGTGGCCGCCGTGGAGCAGATGGTGCGCCAGTCGGTGCGGAGCATCGACGGCATCACCGATATGAAGGTGGATATTGAAGGTTTGGACGACTCCATTGCCATCGCCATCACGGCCTCCATCGCCAACGGCGTGCACGTGCCCACCATCACCGCCAACATGCAGCGGGCCGTCGCCCAGTTCGTGGAGGTCAGCTGTGGCGTGGCGGTGCAGTCGGTGTCCGTCACCATCAACGGCGTCAGCGGCGTCAAGGGCGAGACACCCCGCCGCCGCCTGCTGGGCCGCAGCAAGTCCCAGGCCGATGCGCCGGAGACGACCTTTGTTACCGAAACCCCGTCTGCGGAACCCGTCGGGACGGCGCCGGCTTCGACAGCCCAGTCGCCCGTGATCGAGATGGGCGGGGAGGGCTGGACCGGCAGCGCCGGCGCACCGGAGGCTGCCGGTGCGCCGAAGGCGGCTTCCTATGACCCGGACAAGCCCTATGAATCCGAATTCGCCAAGGATTTTGCCGCGATGAAGGCCCGTGAGGCCGAGGGCGAAGCCGCGTCCCCGAATTCGGCTTTCCCGGAGGATTGAGCGCGGTAAAGAATACATGAACGACCCTGTTGCGGCGGCGCTGACACGCGCCACCGCAACAATTGCGCTTTACAGTTTTTCTCCAGTACACGCGAAAAAGGCAGGTATGTGTTATGGATAGAACGATGGCCCGGGCCCATGCGATGAAGCTGATCTATGAGTGGGAGATGGGCGGCGATGGCGGCGAGGAGACGCGCCTGAACCTGTTGGAGGTCAAGCCCAACGAGCGGGAGGCTGACTTCATGAACCGCATGTTCGACGGCGTCGTGGCCAATGTCCAGGCCATCGACGCCAGGCTGACCCCCTTCCTGAAGGGCTGGTCGATCGACCGGGTGACCCGCGTCGATCTGGCCATACTGCGCCTGGGAGCCTATGAACTGATGTTGGGCGAGACGCCAAAGGGCGTTGTGATCAATGAAGCGGTCGAGCTGGCCAACCAGTATTCCACGGACAAGGCGGGCGGCTTTGTCAACGGGGTGCTGGGCAATCTGGGGCGCGCCGTGGACGAGGCGGAAGCCCCGCGGGACGACGCATGACCGGCCAGGCCTATGCCGCCGGAGCGCTGAGCGTCTCCGAGCTGAACGAATACGCCCGGAAGCTGCTGGCCGGCGATCCCCTGCTGCGGGGTCTTGAGGTCAGCGGCGAGATCTCGGGCTACAAGCACCACTACAGCGGGCATCGCTACTTCTCGCTGAAGGATGAAAACGCCCGGGTGCAGTGCGTGATGTTCAGGCAGCATGCCATGGGGTTGGATTTCCAGCCCGCCGATGGCATGCGTGTGACGGTACGGGCATCGGCCTCGATCTATCCTCAGAACGGCAGCTTCCAGCTGTATGTCACCGCCATGCGCCAGGCCGGACAGGGCGACCTCTACATCCGCTTTGAAAAGCTGAAGCAGAAGCTGATGGCCGAGGGACTGTTTGACCCGGCCCGGAAGCGGGAGATCCCTCCCTTTCCGAAGGTGATCGGCGTGGTGACCTCTGAGACCGGGGCGGCAATACGGGACATCATTCACGTCGCCCGGCGGCGCAACCCCAACGTCGGCATCGTCGTATCGCCCTGCCTGGTGCAGGGAGCGGACGCGGCGAAAGACATCGTTCGGGCCATGGATCGCCTGAATCGGGGGAAGGCTTGCGATGTCATGCTGGTGGGGCGTGGCGGCGGCTCCATTGAAGACCTCTGGGCCTTCAACGAGGAGATTGTGGCCCGGGCCATCGCCGCGTCGCCCATCCCCGTGGTCAGCTGCGTGGGCCACGAGGTGGATTTTACGATATCGGATTTTGTGGCCGACCTGCGCGCGCCGACGCCCTCCGCCGCGGCGGAGCTGACCGTGCCAAGGCTGGACCAGATGAAAGCGGATCTGGAGGGCATGGTGTCCCGCCTTGCCGGAGCGCTAGCCGCCGGACAGCGGATGCGCCGGATGGCGCTGGAGCGCCTGGGCTCGGCCACCGTGCTGGCGATGCCCGGCCGCACGCTGATTGAACCCCGACGCGCCCGACTGGAGGGCGTCGAAAGGCGGCTGACCGCGGCCATGCCCGTGCGCCTGGAGCGCTGCCGGCACCGGCTCGACGCACTGGCGGCGTCGCTGCGGGCGCTGGACCCGGCCTCCGTCATGGACAGGGGTTATGCCGTCGTGCGACAGGGGGAGCGTATCGTGCCCCGGGCAGCCCTGGCCGACGGGACCTTGCCGCTGCGGGTTTGCTTTGCTGACGGCGAGCTCAAGGCCAATATCACCGCGGTAACGACAGAGGATGAAAACCGATGAAAAAGAAGATCAGTTTTGAAGAAGGCATGCGGGAGCTTGAGGCGCTGGTGCAGGGCCTGGAGGCCGGGGAGCTGTCCCTGGAGGATTCCTTCAAGGCCTATGAAAAAGCCGTCGCGCTGAAGAACAGCCTCGGCGCGCTGCTGGACGAGGGCGACAGGCGAATCCGCGTGCTGACAGACGCCGGAGAACGTGAACTGGATACCGAGGAGGCCCCATGATGACGCTGAATGATTATGCGAGCCGGGTCAACCGGCGGCTGAACGAGATTCCCACCGTGGTTGCGCAGGACCGCTTTCAGATCGGGGAAATGCCGTGGCTGCTGAACCGGTCCATGCGCTACAGCCTTGAAGCGGGCGGAAAGCGCCTGCGGCCGAGCATGCTGCTGGCGGCGGTGGACATGCTGGGTGGCGATGCCGAAGACGCGCTGGATTTTGCCTGCGCGGTGGAGATGATCCACACCTATTCCCTGATCCACGACGACCTGCCCGGCATGGATGACGACACCCTCCGCCGGGGCCGACCCACCAACCATGTGGTGTTCGGTGTGGGCCAGGCCATTCTGGCCGGGGACGGCCTGCTGAACGGAGCCTTCGAGACGATGCTGAATCATGCCTGCGCCCATCCTGAGCGTGCCGCCCGGTATCTCGCGGCCATAAGGGAGATCGCTACCGGCGCGGGCGTCACCGGGATGATCGGCGGCCAGGTCATGGATCTGCACTGCGAGCGCTCCGGCATCGCGGACGACCACGCGCTGACGTACATCCAGTACGGCAAGACCGCCTGCATGTTCATTTATCCCCTTCGGGCCGCGGCGATGCTGTCCGGTGCGAATGAGGAGGACCTGAAGGCGCTCACCGACTATGGCCGGGCCTTCGGCCTGCTGTTCCAGGCCACGGACGATCTGCTGGACGTCACGGGCACCCAGGCGGACATGGGCAAGACGCTGGGCAAGGACGCTCAGAGCGGCAAGCTGACCTGCGTGTCCGCTTATGGGCTGGAGGGCACGCGCCGGCGTGTGGCGCAGTTGCACAGTGAGGCACTGGCGGCGCTTGAGCGCTTCGGGGACCGGGCGGCCTTCTTCCGCGAGCTGGTGGACGCGATGGTGGACCGCACCAAGTAATTTACTGGAGAACGATGGATGCTGATAGAGCAGATACACGAACCGGCAGATCTGAAAAAGCTGAGCATCAAGGAACTGAAGCAGCTCTGCGAGGAGCTCAGGGCGGAAATCATCAACGTGGTTTCGGAGCATGGCGGCCACCTCGCCTCCAACCTGGGCGTGGTGGAGCTGACCGTCGCCATGCACTATGTCTTTGACGCCCCCGAGGACAAGCTGGTCATGGACGTGGGCCACCAGTCCTACGCTCACAAGCTGCTGACGGGGCGCTATGAAGCCTTTCACACCCTTCGCCAGAAGGGCGGCATCAGCGGCTTTCCTCAGATGGATGAGAGCGAATACGACGCGTTCACGGCGGGTCATGCCTCCACGGCGATATCCGCCGCCCTTGGCATGGCCCGGACCCGGGACATCATGCGGGGCGATTATGACGTCGTTGCGCTGGTGGGCGACGGCGCGCTGACCGGCGGCATGTGCTACGAGGCGCTGAACGACGCCGGACAGAGCAATACCCGCATGATCGTGCTTCTGAACGACAACGACATGTCCATCGCCCAGAACGTGGGCGCCCTCAGCCGCTACCTGACCCGTATGCGCCGGAGCAAGGGCTATATCGCCGTGAAGCACGGGGTTCGGGACCGGCTGGAGAAGCACCCCCGTTTCGGCGCGCCGGTGTATCGGTGGCTTAGCAAAACCCGGAACATTCTGCGCTCGCTGTTCGTGGATGATAAGTTCTTCTCGGCCCTGGGCTTCAGCTACATCGGCCCGGTGGACGGGCACGACCTGCGCCATCTGATCAGGGTGCTTCGGCAGGCCAGGGCCTATGACAAGCCCCAGCTGATCCACGTGGTCACCCAGAAGGGCCGGGGCTACCAGCCCGCCGAGGACCATCCCGTCACCTTCCATGGCGTCGCGCCGTTCTACCTGGAATCCGGCTTCAGCAAGCGGGAGGGGATCACCCCTTCGGGCAATGTGGTGGCCAGCCAGCTGGCGGACATGGCGGACAATGACATTCGCATCTGTGCCATCACGGCGGCCATGCCCCTGGGCACCGGCGTGGACATCTTTCAGAAGGCGCACCCGGACCGCTGCTTTGACGTGGGCATCGCCGAGGAGCATGCCGTCACGATGGCTGCCGGCATGGCCAGCCAGGGCATGAAGCCCTATGTGGCCATCTATTCCACCTTCCTGCAGCGCGCCTATGACCAGATTCTGGTGGATGTGTGCCGAAACGAGCTTGCCGTAACGTTCCTGATCGACCGGGCCGGCCTGGTGGGCGAGGACGGAGAGACCCACCAGGGTGTCTTCGACCTGAGCTTCCTGCGCAGCATACCCGGGCTGGTGATCGCCGCGCCCAGGGATGTGCGCGACTTGAAGAAGCTGGTGGAGCTCAGTCAGGATTACAACGGCCCGATGGCCATACGCTATCCAAAGGTCTGCGAGGACATGGGTCCGGGCATCCAGAGCCAGCAGCGGTTTGACGTCGGCCAGTGGGAGCTGCTCAGCGACGGCAGCGACGTGATGATATTCGCTGTGGGGCGCATGGTGCCGCTGGCGATGCAGGCGGCCATTGAGCTGATGGGCAAGGGGATTTCTGCCGGCGTGGTGGACGCCCGGTTTGTCGCGCCCATGGACATGGACCTGCTGCGCCGCAAGGCGACGGGCGTCAGGCTCGCCGTCACGGTCGAGGAAAACGTGCTGGCCGGCGGCTTCGGGGAGGGCGTGCTGGAGGCGCTGGCGTCCATGGACATCGACGTGCCCGTGCTGACGCTGGGAGTGCCGGACCGTTTTATCGCCCAGGCCACCGTTGCCCAGCAGACGGCGGAATGCGCTCTGGACGCGCTGTCCATCGCCCGCCGCATCCGCGGGCGCCTGTCGAGCATGGAGGAGGCATCCCAATGAAGAAGCGCAGGGCGGACGAAGCCCTCGTCAGCGACCTGAATCTGGAATCCATCGCCCTGGCGCGGGCCCTGATCATGGAGGGCAGGGTCATGGCCGGGGACCGGAAGATCCTGCGGGCCAGCGAGCTGTTGAAGCCGGGGGATGTACTGCGGGTTCGCGGCGCGCTGGACGGCTATGTCAGCCGCGGAGCCCACAAGCTGAAAAAGGCGCTCGAGGTGTTCGGCGTCGACCTTACGGACGCGGTGTGCGTGGACGTGGGTGCTTCCACCGGCGGCTTTACAGACGTGATGCTGCGCGCCGGCGCGAGGCGCGTCTATGCGGTGGACGTGGGCTACAACCTTCTGGATTACCGGATGCGCAGCGACGAGCGGGTGGTGTGCATGGAGCGCACCAACGCCCGTTTTCTCGAGCCGGCGCAGTTTGATCCCCGTCCTGCCTTCGGGGCGACGGATGTGTCGTTCATCTCACTGAAGGCGGTGTTGCCGGCGGCGCTGGGCGTACTGGCAGAGGACAATCTCGGCTTTGTGGCCCTGGTGAAGCCCCAGTTTGAAGCTGAAAAGGACGAGGTGGGCGAGAAGGGCGTCGTGCGCGACCGGGCGGTACATGAAAAGGTGCTCAGGGATATCACGGGGTTTATACCCACTCTCGGCTGGTGTGTGGCGGGCCTCGATTACTCGCCGATACGCGGCCCGGAGGGTAACATAGAATTCTTGTTATATATAAGACAATCCAACAATTCTACTAAATTTCAACGCGATATTTCTATAGATGTTACAATTAATCGCGCTTATGACAATTTTCTTAAATCCGCCCCGGGGGGCTTGTAACTCTGTCGCGCTTTGGTATATTGTATAAACGGGGAGTGGTTTGAGGTGTCCGTTCGCTGCATAGGCATTCACTGGAATTCATCCAAGCCGATGGGGCTGGAGGTGGCCGAAAGGCTGATCGACATGCTGCGGCGAAGAGGCGTCCAGGTCTGCCTGAACGCCGACCTGAGCGAGCGCATGGATGCTGCTGATTGCCTTGTGGATCGGTTTGACCGCTGCCAGCTGCTGATCGTGCTTGGGGGCGACGGCACGATTCTCTCCAGCCTCGATTACGCCATTGAAAATGACCTGCCCATATTGGGTGTCAACCTGGGGCGTCTGGGCTTCCTGACAGAGTTGGAAACTGACGAACTGGATGAGGGCGTCATCGACAGGCTGTTGAACGGGGATTATGCCATTGACACGCGCACGACGATGATGGTCGAGGGACGGGACTATCTCAAATATTTCGCCCTCAACGACATCGTCATTACCCGCGCCACGCCTTCCGTAAGAATTGTTTCTCTCGAATATCAAGCCAATGGCGCCATGGTGGATTGCATTTCCGGCGATGGATTGATCGTCGCAACCGCGACAGGGTCTACCGCTTATTCGCTGTCTGCCGGCGGGCCGGTGGTGCTGCCGGGTCTGGAGTGCTTTGTGCTGACGCCCATCTGTCCGCACACGCTGAACGCCAGGCCGGTGGTGGTGTCCGCCGATGAGCGCATCACCGTGCGCATGGTGGACGACCGGGGCGGCGCTCAGGCGGTGCTGGACGGCAGGCGCGTGATCTCGCTGGATCGCGAGCATCCCGAAATCACCATCCGACGTTCCGTCAGGCAGGCGCGCTTTGTTCGCCTGTACGAGAAGAACTATTACGGTCTGCTCCGAAGCAAGCTGTCCGAGTGGACACACTGATTGGCAGAGCCCAAGGGTTTATCGCTATCCTACGACTGGGAGGCTTCAGACAAATGAAGAGCGCGCGCCATAATCTTATATTGGAAATCATCGAAAACAAGGATATAGAGACCCAGGAGGATCTGGCTGACGAGCTGATGCGGCGGGGCGTCAAGGTGACACAGGCGACGGTGTCGCGGGACATCAAGGAATTGAGGCTGTTGAAGGTGCTGTCCGAGCACGGCGGCTATAAGTATGCCACGGTGGAGCGGGCCGAGAAGGGCATGAACGACCGCTTTGCCCGCATACTGGCCGATTCCATCATCAATATCGAGCCGGTCAACAACCTGATCGTGGTCAATACGATCACGGCCAGCGCAAATGCCGCGGGCGAGGCCATCGACTCCATGAAGTGGAGCGAGGTGATGGGTACCATCGCCGGCGACAATACCCTGTTGATCATCACGCGCTCCAACGAGGCGGCGGAGGCCCTGATGACAAAATTCAACAACATGCTCAACGGTTGAGCGGAGCGCGACACATGCTTGTAGAGCTGACGATTAAAAACATAGCCCTGATTGAATCGCTGCGCATCGAATTTGCGCAGGGATTCAATGTGCTCACGGGCGAAACCGGCGCGGGCAAATCCATCGTGGTGGACAGCATTAACCTGGCTTTGGGGGGCCGCGCCGATCGGGATATGATTCGCACCGGTGCGGATCGGGGCATGGTGCAGGCCCTGTTTGACGTGTCCGGCAATCCCCGCGCCCAGGCGGTGTTGCGGAGCCTGGACATCGAGGGCGACGATGGCCTGATCGCCATCCGCCGTGAGCTCAGCCGCAGCGGTCGAAACATCTGCCGCGTATGCGACGTGGTGGTGCCCCTGAACACGCTGAAGCAGCTGACTGCCACGCTGATGGACATCCACGGCCAGCACGAGCACCAGGCGCTGATGAATCCGGCGAAGCACCTGGATTTCCTCGACGCCTTTGGCGGCGCGGCCCACGCCGCCGCCCGGGATAAGGCGGCTGCGCTGTATGCCGAGCGCAGCCATATCGCCTCGGAGCTGAAGCGGCTTATGAACGACGTTTCCGAGCGGGAGCGTCTCGTGGATGTGCTCTCATTCCAGGTGCAGGAGATCAGCGCCGCGAAGCTGAAGCCCGGCGAGGAGCAGAAGCTGGAAAAGAAGCTGGCAGTGCTGGAAAATGCCGAGCGGATCCGCCAAAGCGTGGAGGGCGCCTACACCCTCGTCTACCAGGGCGACGGCCGCGCGCCCAGCGCCCAGGAGGCGCTGCTTCGCGCCGCGGACGCCATGGATCGCGTCAGCGCGCTGAATGAACGCTATGCCGCGTTGGCGGGACGGCTTCGGGAGCTGTACTACGGCGCCCAGGACGTGGGCTACGAGCTGCAGGCGCTGCTGGACGACCTGGACGTCGAGCCCGACCAGTTGGATAAGGTCGCCGCCCGTTTGGACGCCATCAAAAAGCTGGAGCGAAAATACGGTGCGACGGTGGAGGAGGTCATTGAATTCGGCGCTCAGGCTGCCGACCGCCTGAACGGCATCAAGGGCAGCGACGCGGCGCTGACGGCGCTGAAAAAGCGCTACAAGGAGGCGGACAGTGCCCTTCGGGAGGCATGCGATGCGCTGACGGCCATTCGCCGGCAGAGCGCAGCACAGCTTTCTGAGCGCATCTGCGAACAGCTGAAGGACCTGGGCATGGGCAGGACCCGCTTCGAGGTGCGGGTGGAGCCCCTGGCCAAGCCCACCGCCGCCGGCATGGACGAGGTGGAGTTCATGATCTCCCCGAATCCCGGCGAGCCGCTGCGTCCACTGGCGAGCATCGCCTCCGGCGGTGAGATCTCCCGGGTCATGCTGGCGCTGAAGGCCATCTCGGTGGATGCCGAGGGCGTGGATGCCATGATCTTCGATGAAATCGACACCGGCGTCTCCGGCAGAATGGCCCAGGTGGTGGGCGAGAAGATGTGTCTGATTGCCAAAACGCGCCAGGTGCTCAGCGTCACCCACCTGCCCCAGATCGCTGCCCTGGGCGACGCCCATTTCCTGGTGGAGAAGGTCGCAGGGGAGGACAGGACCGATACCCATGTGCGCCTGCTGGACGAGGAGGGGCGTGTGCGCGAGCTTTCCCGGCTGGTGGGCGGCGCCGAAGACAGCGAGAGCAGCCTTTCCCACGGGGCTCACATGCTGAAGGAAGCGGCGGAACGGAAGCGAAATTTATAAAACAGACCGTCCCTCATTTTCTTTGGAAAATGGAGGACGGTCTGTTTTCCCGGGAAAACGAGATACTGTCACGGCTTCGGGTCGATCATCCCGGAATTGATGTAGTGGGCCAGTATGTCCACGATGCGGGCGTTTTTGCCGCCACGGGCGACGATCAGGTCAGCGTATTCCACGTAATTTCGGATGTGCTTTTCGTACATCGGCTTGACTGTGGCGAGGTATTGGTTGTAGACGCTCTCGATGGTGCGGCCCCTGTCCCGCAGGTCGCGCTTCACGCGGCGTAGCAGGCAGACGTCCGGGTCCACCTGCACGAAGATCTTGAAGTCCATCAGGTCCCGGACCTCGGGGTCATAAAAAACGTGAATGCCCTCCAGCAGCACCACGTCTGCCGGCTCGATCAACACGCCCGGGTCGCAGCGTCGGTGCTGGGTGTAGTCGTATTCCTTTGCGGTGATGGATTCGCCCCGGCGCAGCCTTGCCAGGTCGTCCCGCAGCACGTCGTGCTCGAAGATTTCCGGCTCGTCGTAGTTGATCAGGCAGCGCTGCTCATAGGTCATGTCCGGGTGATCCTTGTAGTAGGAATCCTGCTTGATGTAAACGCAGGGCCGCTCCAGGCGGGAAGCCAGCGCCTTGGCCAGCGTGGATTTGCCGCTGCCGCTGGCACCGCAGATACCGATGATCAGCATGCTTCGTCCCTCCAGCATCGTTTTGACAGATTTATTGTATCATATTTCCGGCAGAAACACAACACAGCGGGCGCATTTTAAACAAGTACAAGATTGGTATAAGTCAGGACAAAAAAAGAAGCAACCTCACCCGAGGTCGCTCCTCAAATCCCTTGTCATTGCGCGATGCTTACGGAAAAACCGCACAATGCTCGCGGCCCATTAGCGGGTGAATTTCAGCCGCTTGCTGCCTGCAAAAACTCGATTACCCGCCAGGTAACCTTCGTTTTTTGCAGTTCGCAATCGACTAAAATTCCCTCCGCTACTGAACCACTCGATTATGCGGTATTTCCTTACTTCCCGAAATACCGCTTCAGCAGCCCCGCAAAGCCCTTGCCGTGGCGGGCCTCGTCGCGGCCGATTTCATGAACGATGTCGTGGATGGCGTCCAGGTTCAGGGCCTTGGCCTTCTTGGCCAGGGTGGCGCGGCCTTCGGTCGCGCCATATTCGGCATCGGCGCGAAGGGCCAGGTTCTTCTCTGTGGAATCGGTCAGAACTTCACCGAGCAGCTCGGCGAAATGGGCGGCATGCCAGGCTTCTTCCATGGCGGCCTTCTCGAAGAAGGCGCCGACCTCGGGATAACCCTCGCGGATGGCGACGCGGCTCATGGCCAGGTACATGCCGACTTCGCTGCATTCGCCATTGAACATCTCGCGCAGGCCCTGCTTGATCTCTTCGGGCGCATCCGATGCAACGCCAACGACGTGCTCGGCGGCCCAGACCTTTTCACCGGCCTGCTCGATGAACTTGGAGGCGGGCGCCTTGCAGACGGGACAGAATTCGGGGGCGGTATCACCTTCGTACACATAGCCGCAAACGGAACAGACAAACTTCTTCATGAATGGATCCTCCTTAAGCTTGATGGTCGTATAAGCCCTTGAGCTACGCTTATTATAACCTATTTTTGTCCGTTTGTGAACCATTCAACGGATATTTTCTTGACATTTTTTAATGCCTATGATAGGATTAAACAGATAAATTGTGTCCAAATTGGCACAGGTTAATTTCCAGCGCTTTGCGCGGAGGAGACGTCAGCAGTGATCGAAGGTCTGGTTTCCATCATCACGCCCTGTTACAATGGGGCGCGCTATCTCGCCGATACCATCGAATCGGTGTTGGGACAGACCTATGCCCGCTGGGAGATGGTCATTGTGGACGACGGCTCCACGGACGATACGCCCGGGATTGCCGAAGCCTACGCTGCCCGTGACAGGCGTGTACAGCTGATCCGCCAGCAAAACGCCGGCACGGCCAGGGCCCGCAACGTGGGCATGAAAAGAGCCGAAGGACAGTATATCGCTCTGCTGGACGCCGACGATCTCTGGGAACCGGATTTCCTGGAAAAGCAGCTGGACTTCATGGCCCAAACCGGGGCCGTCTGCGTGTGCAGCGCTTACCGGCACATCGATGAAAACGGGCGGGAGATCCAGCACCCCACGGTGCCGCCGCAGCGAATCACACCCAGGGATATGCGGGTGATGAACCGCATCGGCTGTCTGACCGGCCTGTACGACACCCAAAAGCATGGCAAGGTGTTTCTCCATGAGGAGCTGCGCTCGATTCGGGACGACTACGCCTATTGGTATGACATCGTATGCCTGGAGGGCGAAGCCCGCGGCAACCCGGAGATCCTGGCCCGATATCGCGTACAGACGGCCAGCACCACCGGCAACAAGCTGAAGCTGGTGTCGAAGCAGTATCACTTTTACCGGCAGTATCTGAAGCAGAATGTCCCGACCGCCTGTGTGAATACGGTGCGGTGGGGCCTCTCCGGCCTCAGGAAGTTTTCGTGAAACGGGATGAGGGCATGACGAAGGGCGTCGCCGCGGTGGTGGTGACCTACAATCGCAAGGCGTTGCTGCGGCAGTGCGTTGCCAGCCTGCTGGGGCAGACCTGGGCTGACATGGATATTTGGGTCATCGACAACGCCAGCACCGACGGCACAGGCGCGATGCTCGCCTCGCTGATTGGCGATGGCCGCGTTCACTATCAGAACACGGGGGGCAACCTGGGCGGCGCGGGCGGCTTTGAATACGGCCTGCGCGTCGCGGCTCAGCAGGGCTATGATTACGTCTGGATCATGGACGACGATGCCATCCCCGAGCCCACGGCGCTGGAGGCGCTGATGCGCGCTGCCGGTGAGCTGGGCGACTTTGGCTATCTCTCCGGCAAGGTGTTGTGGACGGATGGGTCCATCTGCCGGATGAACGTCCAGCGGGACCTGAAGCTGCGCAACATCTCCGATTTCACGCCGAAAAGGATTCCCTCCGGCGCGGCGACCTTCGTGTCGCTGCTGGTGCCCGTGCGCGTGATCAGGGAAGTGGGCCTGCCCATCGGGGACTTCTTCATCTGGGCCGACGACCTGGAATATACCCGCCGGATATCCCTGCGCCATCCCTGCTATGTGATCACCGACAGCGTTACGGTACACCGCTGCGAGACGAACAACGGCGGCAATATCGCCACCGACAGGCCTGAGCGCATCCCGCGCTACCGCTTCGCCTATCGCAACGAGGTGTATGTCTACCGGCGCGAGGGGCTTCGGGGGGCAGCGCGGCTGATGCTCAGGACGCCGCTGCACGTGCTGCGGGTGCTGGTCAAGGCCGAGGGCCGCAAGGCGGAGCGCATTCGCGTCATATTCGGCGGCACGCTGAAGGGCCTGTCCTTCCGTCCGAACGTGAAATATCCCGAATAACGCCCTCAGGAGCGTGACAAGATGAAGGTTCTGGAAGTCAACGTCGACGATGTGGGCCTGGGCGGGGTATATGCCCTGGTGAACAACGTCATCCGCAACAAGCCGGATGGCCTGAAGCTGGACATCGCCTGCATCGCCCGATTTGAAAATCCAAACAATATAGAGGCCTTGAAGCGGCTGGGAACGGATGTGTACTATGTGGGCACGGCCGGTCCACGCTGGACGAGGCCTTATGCTTATTACAAAAACACGCTGATGCTGCTCCGCAACGGCGGCTACGACTGCGTTCACATCCATGGGGACGTGGCCTATTTGCTGCTGATCTTCGCCCGGGCCGCCAGGCGCGCCGGCGTCAGGAGGATCATACTGCATTCCCACGCCGCGGGCGTCGACGGTGGCTCCCGTCGGCTGAAGGCGGCGCTGCACGGCTTGTGCCGGGGGGCATTGCGAAACAGCGCGACGGACTTCGTCGCCTGCTCCGACAAGGCGGCGGAATGGATGTATCCCGGCCTGGATGTCAGTCGGGTGAAAATGGTCGCCAACGGCGTCGAGCTGTCCCGCTTCGCATTTGACCCGGCGGCCCGGGAGCGCGTTCGCGGGGAGCTTCGCCTGGAGGACGCCTTTGTGGTCGGCCATGTGGGCCGCTTTGCCTACCAGAAGAACCACGATTTCCTGCTGGAGGCCTTCGCGGCCATGCGCAGGCGCGTTCCCAATGCGCGGCTGCTGCTGGTGGGGGAGGGCGTGCTGTTTGACCAGATCCGTCAAAAGGCGGAGCGGCTCGGCCTGGCCGACGCCGTGATCTTCTACGGAGCCAGCAACGACGTGGGCGCGCTGATGCAGGGCATGGACCTGTTCGCGCTGCCCTCCCACTTCGAGGGATTGCCGGTGGTGGGCGTCGAGGCCCAGGCCGCGGGATTGCCCGTGCTGTTCTCCGACCGCGTGACCCGGCAGGCGGGACTGACGGCGCACGTTCGCTTCCTGCCCATCGACGCTCCTGCCGTCGAGGCCTGGGGCGCAGCGGCGCGGGATGTGGCAGGGAAGCCCGCCTCGAACCGGGCCGGCGATTGCGAGCAGGTCCGCAAGGCGGGCTTTACCATACAGGATACCGTCCGGGCGTTTCTGACGCTCTACGGGGCAATCCCGGAAAAGGCAGGTGGCGGAATGTGATCTATATTGTGACCCACAAGCGCGTCGATCTGCCGAAGCTGAAAGGGTATCGGGCGATCCAGGTGGGCAACGCCGCCGACAGCTTTCCCGGCTGCCTTCGGGACGACACCGGCGATAATATCGCGGACAAAAACGCCAGCTATTGCGAGCTGACCGCGCTGTACTGGGTCTGGAAGAACAGCGACGATCCCTACAAGGGCCTGGCCCACTACCGGCGCTATTTCGGCCGGCGGGCTCTCAGCAGCCGCGTGGCGGATATACTGGGCTATGACGCGCTGGTTCAAATGCTGGAGGGGCGGGATATGCTGGCGGCAAAGCCGGCGGTGTACCATGTCAGCGCCCGGGAGCAGCTGCTGATGGAGTGCTGCACCCCGGAAACCTTCGCAAAGCTGGAGCGCGTCGTAGAATCCCTTCACCCCGAGTCCATGGACGCCTTCAGGGCGTTCTTCGCGGGCAACCGGGCGGCCCAGTACAACATGCTGTTTTGCCGCAGCTCGTGCTTTGACGATTACTGTGCGTGGCTGTTTCCGATGTTGTTCAGCCTGGAGGACCAGGTGGACCTGAGCGGCGCGAACGCCTATCAGAAGCGGCTGTTCGGCTTTCTGTCGGAGCGACTTTTGAACGTTTGGATCCTGCAAAACGGACTTTCGGTGAAGTACCTGCCGGTGGTGAGCACGGAATACACCCCGAGGGACCACCTGACCTATCTGAGGCGGGACATCACCAACGGCCTGAGGTTCAGGATGCAGAATAAAAAGGAGGGCTAATCCTGTGTATGACTACCTGATCGTCGGTTCAGGTCTCTTTGGCGCGACCTTTGCCCGCCAGGTCACGGACGCCGGCAAGAGGGTGCTGGTGGTGGACAAGCGGCCCAATGTCGCGGGCAATATCTATACCGAGACCATCGAGGGCATCCACGTCCACAAGTACGGGGCCCACATCTTCCATACCAATGACAAGCGGGTCTGGGACTATGTGAACCGCTTCGCCGATTTCAACCGCTTCACCAACGCGCCGGTGGCGAATTACAGGGGCGAGCTGTACTCGCTGCCCTTCAACATGTACACCTTCAACAAAATGTGGGGGGTGGTGACGCCGGAGGAGGCCCGGGCGAAGATCGACGAGCAGCGCCGGGAGATCACCGGTGAGCCCAAAAACCTGGAGGAACAGGCCATCAGCCTGGTGGGTCGGGATATCTTTGAAAAGCTGGTGAAGGGCTACACTGAAAAGCAGTGGGGCAGGGATTGCAGGGACCTTCCCGCCTTCATCATCCGCAGGCTGCCCGTGCGCCTGACCTTCGACAACAACTATTTCAACGCGCTGTATCAGGGCATCCCCATCGGCGGCTATACGAAACTGGTGGAAAACCTGCTGGAAGGGATCGAGGTGCGCCTGAACTGCGATTACCTCGAAAACAGGGCGGAGCTGGACGCGCTGGCGGCAAAGGTGATCTATACCGGCCCCATCGACGCTTTCTTCGGCTTCAGGCTGGGGGCGCTGGAATATCGCTCCGTGCGGTTCGAGACCCAGCTGCTGGACATCCCCAATTTCCAGGGCAACGCCGCCGTCAACTATACCGACCGGGAAACGCCCTGGACCCGCATCATCGAACACAAGTGGTTTGAGTTCGGCAAGGATGCCGAGGGCAACGATCTGCCCAAAACCGTCATCAGCCGGGAGTACAGCAGCGAATGGAAGCCGGGAGACGAGCCCTACTATCCCGTCAACGACGAAAGGAACGGCGCGCTGTATGAGCAGTACAGGGCATTGGCGGACGCCGAGAGCAGGGTGATCTTCGGCGGTCGTTTGGGGGCTTACAGGTATTACGACATGGACCAGACCGTCGCCGCCGCGCTGGCGCTGAGCGAGGCGGAGCTGGTGTAGATTAAGATTAGGACCTCCGCAACATGGTGCGGAGGTCAGTTGTTTATTGTTGCAACAGTCCTGTCAGGCATATTCTGATTTATCGAGCTGATGCTCGACAAATCAGAATTGCCATACGCCTTGACAACTACCCGTCCTTCAGCATCTCATCCAATATCTCCGCCGCACAGTACGCCAGGTTGGGACACGGGCGCTTTCTGTAGTATGCCTCCGTCCGCGCTTCCGGCGCGCCGCCTGTGGTGACATCGACCCCTTTCAGCAGCTCCCGGCAGACGATGCTGCCGTTTTTCTCCCGGAAGCGGCGGGCAAATTCCTGCACCAGGGCATAGTGGGCCTTCTTCGCGGCGTAATCCTCCGGGTCGGCATAGCCTCTGACGATCCCCAGCACCAGCGCCGCGCCGCTGACGGTGCCGCAGACCTCCCGAAGCCGTCCCAGGCCGCCGCCGAAGGACGAGGCCATGCGCGCGGCGACGTCGATCTCCAGCCCGGTTACGTCGCAAAAGGCGCAGACCACCGCCTGGGAGCAGTTATAGCCTTGCAGAAAGAGATTCCTGGCAAGCTCGGCATGGACGGACACGGGCACGACCTCCTCGCGTGGTATTTTCATCCATTATAGCAGATCCCGGGACATTTGTCATCCGGGTAATTATATATACAATCGTCCTGGAGGACGCTGAGCTGTAACAGTCAGTAAACCGTTCAATGTAAATTATAACAATAAACATTGCCAAGGCGGCGATTTCGTGTTAAAATAAAGCGATGATGAAACCCATGCTGCGAAGGTGTCATCAACATCAATTTCAGATGCGATTGGAAACTACAAGGAGGTAAGCAGTATGCAATATTCCCGCGAAGTTGAGGAAATGGTCTGCGTTGCCAAGGGCCCGCATCATGGTCCCGCGCCCATCCCCGAGGAGGGCAAGTGGATTCAGGCCAAGGAGATCAAGGACATTTCCGGCTATACCCACGGCATCGGCTGGTGCGCGCCCCAGCAGGGCACCTGCAAGCTGAGCCTGAATGTCAAGGACGGCGTCATCGAAGAGGCGCTGGTTGAGACCATCGGCTGTTCCGGCATGACCCATTCTGCCGCCATGGCCGCCGAGATCCTCCCCGGCAAGACCATCCTCGAAGCCATGAACACTGACCTGGTCTGCGACGCCATCAACACCGCCATGCGCGAGCTGTTCCTGCAGATCATCTACGGCCGCACCCAGTCCGCCTTCTCCGACGACGGTCTGCGCATCGGCGCGGGCCTTGAGGACCTGGGCAAGGGCCTGCGGAGCATGGTGGGCACCATGTACGGCACCAAGGCCAAGGGCGTGCGCTACCTGGAGATGACCGAGGGCTACGTCGTGAAGATCGCCCTGGACAAGGACGACCAGGTCTGCGGCTATCAGTTCCTCTCCCTGGGCAAGATGATGGACGCCATCAAGGGCGGCATGTCTCCCAACGAGGCCTACGAGAAGAACATCGGCACCTATGGCCGCTTCAAGGCCGAGGACGGCGCGGTCAAGTGGATTGACCCGCGCAAAGAGTAATAGGAGGTGCTCATAGAATGGCTCTGTTTGAGAATTATGAAGGTCGTATGCCTCAGATCCAGCCCGTCCTGGACAAGTATGGCTTCAAGGACTTTGATGAAGTAAAGGCTTTCAACAACGCCAAGGGCGTGGACGCCTACAAGATCGTCGAGAGCACGCAGCCCATCTGCTTCGAGAATGCGAAGTGGGCCTATGAGCTGGGCGCGGCCATCGCCATGAAGGAAGGCGTCAAGAGCGCCGCTGAGGCCGCCCGCTGCATCGGCGTGGGCCTGCAGGCCTTCTGCATCCCCGGCTCCGTCGCGGACCAGCGCCAGGTCGGCATCGGCCACGGCAACCTGGGCGCGCGCCTGCTGGAGGAGGAGACCGAGTGCTTCGCCTTCCTGGCCGGCCACGAGTCCTTCGCCGCCGCCGAGGGCGCCATCAAGATCGCGCTGAACGCCAACAAGGTGCGCACCAAGCCCCTGCGCGTCATCCTGAACGGCCTGGGTAAGGACGCCGCCATGATCATCAGCCGCATCAACGGCTTCACCTACGTGCAGACCAAGTACGACTACCTGTCTGCCGACGTGAAGGAAGACCACGCGCTGACCATCGTCAGCAAGACCGCCTATTCCACCGGCGACCGCGCCAAGGTCAACTGCTACGGCGCGGACGACGTGCGCGAGGGCGTGGCCATCATGTGGCATGAAAACGCCGACGTGTCCATCACCGGCAACTCCACCAACCCCACCCGCTTCCAGCATCCCGTGGCGGGCACCTACAAGAAGGAACGCTGGGAGGCCGGCAAGAAGTACTTCTCCGTGGCCTCCGGCGGCGGCACCGGCCGCACCCTGCATCCCGACAACATGGCCGCCGGCCCCGCCTCCTACGGCATGACCGACACCATGGGCCGCATGCACTCCGACGCCCAGTTCGCCGGCTCCTCCTCCGTGCCCGCGCACGTGGAGATGATGGGCTTCCTGGGCATGGGCAACAACCCCATGGTCGGCGCGACTGTCGCCGTGGCCGTGGCCGTTGAGGAAGCGATGAAGAAGTAATCCCAAAAATACTTCACCCGGTCAGACGCGCGCTGACCGGGTGTTTTTTAAACCGTCATCACAAGCTCGATTTCGTCTCCATCCGCATTGCCGGTTGGAGCGAAGCCCTTTTTCTCGTACAGCTTCCTCGCGATGGCGTTGTCCTTATTGCAGGTCAGCGCCACCCGGTCCGAATCGCCGAAGGGCTTCGTCGTGATATAGTCGATGACCCGGTCCAGGGCCTCGCGGCCATAGCCGTGCCCCTGCTCCCTTTCGTCGATCATCATGTGCCAGATGTCGTACTCGGGAACGTCATAGTCGTAGATCACCATGACATATCCGACCATCCTTCCCCCTGCGTAGATGCCAAAGGGCTGGCACTGGTTCCTGTAGACATACGCCTGCGCAAGGCTTCGGATCGGGTGGGACACAAAGCGCTCCTGTCCCGGCGCGAGCCTGAGATTGAAGGCGTCAATAAAGTTCTCTTCCGTGATGGGTATGAGCTCCACCATTCATTAGCCTCCTTGAACGGTTCCCGGTCAGAACTCGAAGTCGCAGGCCACCGAGGCGCTGCGCACCTCGTGCATCCGCTTCTTCACCGGCAGGTGGACCGGGTGGGTCTGGTAGGCGTCGAAGGCGTCGCGGTTTTCAAACACGGTGATCAGCGCCAGGTCGAAGGACCGGTCGCTGTGCAGGATGTCCGCGCCGGCCTGAAGCTCCGTCATGCCCTCGATGCGTCCACGCATGCCCTCGAAGTTCTTCACCAGCTGGGGAATCTCATCCCTGAATTCATCCTTGATCTTGAAAAGTACGATGTGGCGTATCATATTTCCTCCCATAAGGCGTTACTTCCTGTTGCGGCTCATCATACGAAGCAGCCGCAGGAACAGGTTGACGATGTCCAGGTACAGCGAGGCGGACAGGTCGATGGCGTTCTTCACAGTCTTTGCGCAGGTGTTGGCCCGGGCCCAGTCGTAGCCGATGAACAGCGAGAAGATGGCCGTGCCGATCCACTCGTAAACCATGCCGCCGTGGCGGCCGAACAGCAGCAGGCTGATCAGGCTGCCGGCGACCATGAACAGCAGCGAGAAGAACAGCACCCGCCCGAGGCTGAGGAAGAAGTCGGGAAACAGCGTGGCGGCGATCATGAAGGACAGCGCCACGATGGCTGTCACCAGCACGGCGCTCTTGATGGTCTGCACGGGAACGCCCTGTATCGAGACGCAAAGCACAATCCCGATGGGCGCGGCGATGAGCGTATAGCCGATGAAGCTCATGACGGTCCCGCCCCTCGTGACCAACAGGTTGCCCACGATCACCAGCACCATGTAGACGGCCAGGAAGATGAAGGGATTCATGCTGTAGACCAGCCGTATCGCCTGCTCGGCGAACAGCGCCACCGTCAGGTAGTTCAGAAAGAAGCCCCACAGCAGCATGCCGCCGATGATCAGGTTGAAGGCGCGCTCGGAGATCTCGGTTTCGCCCTCGTGAAGATAGGCGCTCTTTTCGAGGATAACCTTGCTGTTGCCAAGTGCCATGGCAAAACCCCCTTTGATATTGGTATTCACAAAAAGCCCTGGCTTTTGTGTGGGGTTATTGTACCCCCTGGAACAGGGAATGTCAATGTTTTGAAAATTGACATCACGGCGTTTTAATGGTAAAATTACATCAGAAAACGACGGGGAGGGTTCAGCGATGAACGAGACACTGGCAAGCTGGATCAAGGAGAGCAGGCGCATCGTGTTCTTCGGCGGCGCGGGGGTTTCCACCGAGAGCGGTATTCCGGATTTCAGGAGCGTGGATGGCCTCTACAACCAGCAATACGACTATCCACCGGAGACGATCCTCAGCCACACCTTCTTTATGCGCAGGCCCGAGGAATTCTTCCGCTTTTACCGCAACAAGATGCTCTTTCCTGACGCCCTGCCCAACGCGGCCCACACCAAGCTGGCCCAGTGGGAATCTGAGGGCAAGCTGACCGGGGTGGTCACCCAGAACATCGACGGCCTGCACCAGAAGGCGGGCTCGAAGAAGGTCTACGAGCTGCACGGCTCCGTGCTGCGCAACTACTGCATGCGCTGCGGCAAATTCTACGGTCTGGATCACATCATGCACACCACCGGCGTGCCCAGGTGCGAATGCGGGGGCACGATCAAGCCGGACGTGGTGCTGTATGAGGAATCCCTGGACAACGGCGTGGTGAACGGCGCCTGCGCGGCCATCGAACAGGCCGACATGATGATCATCGGCGGCACTTCGCTGAACGTGTATCCCGCGGCGGGCCTGGTGGACCTGTACCGGGGCAACCGGCTGGTGCTGGTCAACCTGTCCAGCACCCCCCAGGATGGCCGCGCCAACCTGGTCATTCACGAGCGCATCGGCCAGGTATTTGCCGATTTGCCCTGACCGGCGATGTCCGAGCGCATCAAAGCCTTTGAACCGGTAGCGCCGGCCGGCGCGAGTGTGCTGATCCTGGGCAGTATGCCCAGCGTGGAATCGCTGAACCAGGGGTTCTACTACGCCCATCCCCGCAACGCCTTCTGGCGCATACTGGCCGAGGTGTACGGTGAGCCCACTCCCGGGGATGTACCCGGAAAGATCGCGCTGCTGAACCGGCATGATATCGCCCTGTGGGACGTGCTGGAGAGCTGTGAACGCCAGGGCTCGCTGGACAGCGCCATCCACCAGCCCACGCCCAACGACTTTGACGGCCTGTTCCGGCGATGTCCCGGCATAACGCGCATACTGTTCAACGGCGACACAGCCCAGCGGCTGTTTCTGAAATGGGGCAAGCCCTGGACCGAGGATCGGCGTTGCATGAGATTGCCGTCGACCAGCCCTGCCTATACACTATCCTATGAAAGGAAGCTGGCGCTTTGGCGTCAGGCATTGAGCTATGAGCATGAATCCCTGTGACATCATCCGCAAGAAGCGTTTTGGCGAGGAACTGAACGAAAAGGAGATTCGCGCCTTCGTGGACGGCGTCGTCGACGGCAGCTTTGCCGACTACCAGGCCTCCGCGCTGCTGATGGCCATCTGCATCAACGGCATGACCGACCGGGAGACCCTGGCGCTGACGCTGGCCATGGCGAAATCCGGCGATACGCTGAATCTGTCGGACATTCCCGGCGTCAAGGCGGACAAGCACTCCACCGGCGGCGTGGGGGATACCACCTCGCTGATCCTGGTGCCCCTGGTGGCGGCCTGTGGCGTGAAGATGGCCAAGATGTCCGGACGGGGACTGGGCTTCACCGGCGGCACGCTGGACAAGCTGGAATCCATCCCCGGCTTGAGCGTCTCCAAGGACATCGTCGGCTTCAAGCGTCAGGTGCGCAATATCGGCTGCGCCATCATCGGCCAGACCGCCGAGCTGGCCCCTGCGGACAAGGTGCTCTACGCGCTGCGGGACGTGACCGCCACCGTGGATTGCCTGCCGCTGGTGGTGTCGTCGATCCTCTCCAAGAAACTGGCGGCGGGCTGCGACGTGGTGGTGCTGGATGTGAAGGCCGGCAACGGCGCGATCATGGACACGCCGGAGAAATCCCGGCAGCTGGCCGAGATGATGGTACGCATCGGCAGCCTGAGCGGCAAGCGCTTTTCAGCGCTGATCACCGACATGGATCAGCCCCTGGGCAATTACATCGGCAACGCCCTCGAGGTGGAGGAGGCCATCGACGTGCTGGCCGGCAGGACCGGCGGCGACCTGAAGCAGGTGGCGCTGACCCTCGGCGCCCACATACTGCGCAACGCCGGCGCGGCCCCCGACGTTCGCACGGGCATAAAGATGCTTGAGGAGAAGGTCCAAAACGGCGAGGGCCTGAGGACCTTCGGGGACATGATCGAAGCCCAGGGTGGTGACCGCAGGGTGGTGGAGGATACCGGCCTGCTGCCCAAAGCGCCCCATCGGATCACGCTGAAGGCGGAAAGGGACGGCTATGTGACGAAGATGCACACCAGCGACATCGGCAACGCCGCCAAGCTGCTGGGCGCGGGCCGCGAGCGCAAGTCGGACGCGCTGGACCTGTCCGTGGGCATCGTCATGAACGTGCGGCTCGGCGACGGCGTGAAGAAGGGCGACCTGCTGGCGACGCTGCATGTGGGGGAGCGGTCCGATCGCATCGGCGCCTATAACCTGCTGAAGCGGTCCATCGTCATTGGCGATGAAAAGCCCGCAGTCAGGCCGCTGATCCAGGCGGTGGTGGAGTGACGGTCGTTCAACCATGAGCAGGAGCAAGCGTGAAGCGCAGGTGCAGACAGATTCCGCGCCCCGCAAAGGGGTCTGGCTGTGGAGCACTGGGCACGGCAGCATACGAACGGGCTGGCTGTTGGCGGCCAGCCTGTTCAGCTATGCCCTGGTGGCGCTGGCGACCCGCTACGGCCTGATTCGGGCCTTTGCGGCGCTGTTTGATGTCTGGAGAATCGATCCATCGAACGTTCGCCGCGCGCCGGCCTGGGCCCGGGCGGTCTATGTGTGGCACGGAAGCCTGGCCACATTGGCCTGCGCCGCGCTGACGCTGCTGCTGGCCGGGCGGCTGAGAAAGCTGTGGGGGCTGGAAGGCGCGCTGACCGGCGCGCCTTCCGCCGGGCTGTGGCGCGGTTCGTCCACCGGCGTCCTCGCGGCGATCGTGGTCGTCGTCCTTTGCCTGTTGCCGGACAGCCTGCGGCCGGAATGGCCGTTGACCGCGCCGCGACTGGGATGGACATTGCCCGTCATGGCGGTCATCAGCCTGTTCTCCACGCTCGCGGAGGAGGCATTCACCAAGCGGGTGCTCTTTGACGGACTGCGCCGGCGGTGGGGCCGCCTTTGGGCGGCGGCGCTGGTCAGCGCGGTCTTCTGGCTGACCGGTGGCGGCCCCGCCGCGGGCGTCGTCGGTTCGGTAAACGCGCTGCTGTTGGGCTGGGTGGTCTGTGCCCTGTACGCCGGATATGGCTTGTGGACCGCCGTCGGTTTTCGCTGGGGCTGGAGCGTGGCGACCGTATTCCTGCTGGGCTTTGGCGGTGGCGAAGCCTCAGTTTACCGGTTTTACGGCGTCTCCGAGGCGCTGCTCACAGGAGGCGACGCCGGTATAATGCATGGGCTATGGACGACGCTGCTGCTGGCGGGAATGATCATCGCGGTGAGCCTGAAGCACAAATAAACAGACCGAATCCGGTCTGTTTATTTGCATTACGGCCTGTACACCCGAAGCGCTCCGGAAATCACCCGAACGTCGAAGGGTAGGTCCTCGTAGATTTCACCGTCGATCTGAACGGGCATCGGCCCTTCGCTCTCCAGGTGCAATCGGGAATTCCGGCGACAGGTGGTGCCGGGCAGTTTGAGAATCTGTCCCTTCAACAGTTTGACCAGACCGCCCGGAATGCTCCGACGGGGCACATCATCCACAATGACGATATCCATCAGGCCGTCGTCGATGACGGCTTCCGGGCAGACCGGTATGCCCCCGCCAATGCGCCGTCCGTTGCCGGCGCAGGCAATCAGGGCGCTGTGGGATCGGCTTTCTCCCGCCTCCCGCTCGCTGAACTGCTTTGCCCGGTAGCTGAACAGCGTCAGCAGCAGGGACGCCAGATAGGCAGGAGAACCCTTCAGGAGCTTCATGCGGCTGTAGCGCCGCAGGATTTCCACGTCAATGCCCGTGCCGATGGCGTTGATGCCCCGGACGCCGCCGCACTCCAGATAGTCGGTGAATCGGGCTTCACAGCCCAGCAGCACGTCCAGAGCCCCTTCCGCAGTGATGGGAATGCCGGCGACGGCGGCAAAATCGTTGCCGCTGCCGCAGGGGATGATGCCCAGACGGACCTTCGATGGGTCCGCAATGCCGTTGAGCACCTCGTGCAGCGTGCCGTCGCCGCCCATAGCGACGATGTCAAAACCATCCTGTTTATCCGATGTGGTCATTTGACGGGCAAGCCGTATGCCATCTCCGGGGTACCGGGTTTCGTGGAACCGATGGGAGATGCCTTCATTCCGTAGACGATCTTCGATCATTCGACGGTACCGCGCAGACCTTCCGCTACCGGCAGTGGGATTGATGATGATGTGAAACATGCGGCCGACTGCCTCCCGTCCCAGGGAATTCTTCCAAATAAAAAGAGAGGCAGGTCGCGCTTCCCGATGGCGCGCGATGGGGGAAGCGCGTCACCGTTTCCGATTTTATGGGGGGAGAGATTTGAGGGAGATCAGATGCAATCGGAAGCGCGACCTGCCCTGTAGACAAATCATAGTATATTTATATCAACTGAATATAAACTGCGCGCGTCCAGGCAACAATTGGAAGCGCCAATTTCATTATTTTTCATGGACAGCCTTGAATATTCATTCTACAGGGCGTATAATGAAAATGTAATAATATTTGGACAATTCATGGGGGTATATAGCATGCGCCAGGAGATGCGGGACTATCTCGACGCGCCCATCGACAGGCATGGCACCCATTGCGAAAAGTGGGACCGGCTTGGTCAGCACTACGGCCGGGAAGACCTACTGGCCATGTGGGTAGCGGACATGGATTTCAGGACCGTGCCCCAGGTGCAGGAAGCGCTGATTGAGCGCGCCCGCCATGGCATCTACGGTTATACCGACAACCGCGCCGGGGAGCAGGCCGCTGAAGCGGCCTGGCTGGACCGCCGACACGGTTTGAAGGTGGAGACCGACTGGATTCTGTACAGCCCCGGCGTGGTGGACAGCCTGTTTTTTTGCGCGGACGCTCTGACTGCACCGGAGGACGCTATACTGGTACAGACGCCGGTCTACGGCCCCTTTTACCAGACCGCGAAGCTGTTGAACCGCAGGCTGGTCAGGAATCCCCTGATCTATGACGATGCCGGCTGGCGGATGGATTTTGACGACCTCGAGGCAAAGCTTTCCCAGGGCGTGCGCATGATGATCCTGTGCAGCCCCCACAATCCCGTGGGCCGCGTCTGGAGCCGGGAGGAGCTGCAACGGGTGGTCGACCTGACTGCGCGACACAACGTCATCGTTGTCAGCGATGAAATCCACGCGGATTTTACCTTTGACGGACATCGGCAGACGCGCATACTGTCGCTGGACGGCGCTGGAGAGAACTGTGTGATGCTGACCTCCGCCACGAAGTCCTTTAACCTGGCAGGGCTTCGGCATTCCAGCGTCATCGCGCCGAACAAGGCGCTGCGCGAGGCCATTTCAAACGCTTTGACCCGGGCCCATGCCACCTCGCCGAACATTTTCGGCTCGATTGCCCAGACGGCCGCCTATCGCCATGGCGACGAGTGGATGGACGCCGTAGTCGAATACATCCAGGAAAATCGGGATTACGCCATCGCATTCCTTCGGGAACGTCTGCCCATGATCGGCTGCGCGCCCCAGGAGGGAACCTATCTGATGTGGCTGGATTTTAACGGACTCGGCCTTTCCCACGATGACGTTCAGGACCTGCTGGTGAACAGGGCGCGCGTGGCGCTGAACAGCGGCCTGTTCTTCGGTGAAGAGGGCAGGGGCTGGTTCAGGATGAACCTGGCCACACCCCGGGTCAATGTGGAAAAGACCCTTGACAACATAAGCAAAGCGGTACGGAGTCGATAAACTGTGATGAATTTTTTCGAGAAGCTCTTCAAGAAGAAGGCAGACAAATACATTGCCCTGGATGTCGAGCTGGACGGTATGCATCCGAGCCATATCATACAGCTCTCCTACCTGGTGATCGAAGGCAGGAAAATCAAGGGCAAGAACTTCTATTTCGCGGCGAAGGCCATCAATCGGTACGCCCGCCAGGTACACGGCATCAGCGTATACCAGCTGCGAAAGCTGTCCGGCGGCAAGGGCTTCATCGACTACGCGGATGAGATCTATCGGGATTTCATCGATTGCAAGCTGATCATCGGCCACGATGTGGCAGGGGATATCCGCTACCTGCGCCGGGAGTTTGAGCATATCGGCGTGAAGCTGCCCAACTACCCCATATTTTGTACATTGAAGCATTATACCCAGGAGGCCCACATCCCCCTGAAGCAGAACCCGAAGGTGATGAAGCCCCCGAAGCTGACGGAGCTGACGGACCACTTTGGACTGTCACAGGATTTCATCGCCGGGAAGTGCCACAAGTGGTATGGCGAGGGAGGAGACCATCCCCACGACGCCCGCTATGACGCCGCCGCGGCTTACCTGTGCATGCTGGTGGGCGAGGAAATGGCGTAATACATATCATTGAAAAGAGAAAGGGTTTTGGTTATGAAAAAGCTGGCACTGTTGTTGACGCTGTGCCTGGTGGTGACGATGCTGCCGGGGATCGGCTATACCGAAAATGAGCCGGTGGCCGATGGGATCGAGGTACAGATCGAAGGCATGACGACGGACGCGGACCTGTCGGTGGACCTCTCCGGGGATATCGCCGGAGAAGCACAGATCGGGGATGAATTGGATCTCGATCTTGTGATGCCTGATGAGGACTTCTCGGGAGCCGGGGACCAGGATGCCCCGGAATCGGAGGACACGGTCGATGCGTCTGAGGAAACGGAAGTCTACTTTAACGAATCGACGCCCCATATCGATCCCGATGGCCCCGTTCTGGCGGCCAATACGCTGACGCTGGGCATTGAGGATTATTTTTACCTGGATGACACGATGCCCGATGCCGGGGAGAGCGCTTACACCTACGTCAGCAGCGATTCCACCATCGCGAAGGTCTACAAGAGCAGCAGGGTGACCGGTGTTTCCGTGGGCTTCGCCTGCATCACCGCCGTCGATGCCCAGGGCCGCTACAGCGAATGCTACGTCTATGTCAAAAAGGCTCCCGAGGCGGTTTCATTCGGCACGGACAAGCTGACCCTCGGCAAGGGCGAGACCTACGACCGGCTCAACATCACCCTGGGCACCCCGGGCGAGGAGTACGCGGGTACATATTCCTTCAAGAGCGAAAATTCCAGCGTTGTCAAGGTCAAGAACAATACCACCGTCAAGGCGTCCCGCGTCGGTGAGACCCGCCTGAAGGTCGAGACCTACAACGGCCTGATCGCGACGCTGCCGGTCAAGGTGAAGAAGGAGCCCTCCAAGGTCACCCTGAGCGTCGATAAGCCCGTGCTGGGCGTCGGCGAAACGGGCCAGGCGCGCTATACGCTGCCGAAGGATACCGCCGGCACCGTCACCTTTACCAGCACGAACCCGGATGTGGTCAGCGTCGACGGCGAAACCGGCCTGTACCAGGCCCTGTCCGTCGGCGAGGCGCAGATCTGCGGCACCACCTACAACGGAAAAGAGAGCTATGTCACCATCAACGTCAGCGAAGCGCCCACGTCGCTGAGCTTCAACACCGACCTGATCAGGCTGGGCGTCGGCATGGAATTGACGCCCACCGCCTTCATGAGCGACGGGACCACCGGCGCGATCGAATACACTGTGA
The DNA here is from genome assembly GCA_017512905.1 of Clostridia bacterium. Classification (GTDB taxonomy): domain Bacteria; phylum Bacillota; class Clostridia; order Christensenellales; family Aristaeellaceae; genus UBA2862. Next base: position 124,766 of record JAFWEL010000130.1, on the reverse strand, counting down.
AGAACCCCAAGGTGGCCTCCTGGGACGGCAAATACCTCAAGGGACTCAAGAAGGGCAAGACCGTGCTGACGGCGACGGCCTACAATGGCGTCAGCGCCAAATGCACCGTGCAGGTCTTCGCCGCGCCCAAGAAGGTCAGCCTGCCCTACACGGAGCTGAACCTCGGCGTGGGCCAGAGCGTGAAGCTCCAGCCCGATGTGGGCGCTTCCGCGAGCACCTTTGCCTATACCACCAGCAATTCAAAGGTAGCCAGGGTATCGACCGACGGCACGGTGACCGCTGTGAAAAGGGGCAGCGCCACCATCACCGTCAAAACCTACAACGGGCAAAAATGCAAGCTGAAGGTCAATGTGCTGAAAGCGCCCGGCTCGGTGGAGCTGCTGCCCGAGCAGCTGGAGATGGGCGTGGGCGAGACCGCCGCGCTGACCTGGAGCTTCCCGAAGGGAACCGCCGCCGCCGTGACCTTTGCCTCCAGCGACCCCGGCGTCGCCGAGGTGGACCCAGAGACCGGCCTCGTGACGGGCGTGTCCGCCGGCGAAGCCGTGATCACCGTGACCACGTCGAATGGCAGGCAGGACCAGACGGTGGTGACCGTCGCCCTGCCCCCGGAGTGGATCCATTTTACCGAGGATAACGTCGAGATCGGCGTGAAGCAGCCCCACCAGCTGAATGTGGAGCTGAATCCCGGCGCCCGCACGACGCTCACCTATACCAGCGCGGACAAGAAGATCGCCAGGGTCTCCGAGGACGGCGTGGTGACTGGCGTTCGCGCAGGCCAGACGACCGTCACCGTCTCCACCAGCGTTGAGGGCGTTGAAGCCCAGGTGACCGTCACGGTACTGCCCGCGCCGAAGAGCGTGAAGTTCGATCCGGACGCGCTGACCCTGAATATCGGGGAAACCGTGCTGCTGATGCCCGCGATCCCCGAGGGTACGGCGACGGGCTTCACATACAGCACCTCCGCGCCGGAAATCGCGACCCTCGCGGAAGACGGAACCCTGACGGCGGTCGCCAGGGGCGAGACCACGGTGACGGCCACCACGTCGAACGGACTGGAAGCGACGCTGTATGTGACCGTCGTGGACCCCCAGTACCCCGAGAGCGCCACCCTGCTCAACGCGCCCTCCAGCATGAAGGCGGGGGATACCCTCCAGCTGGAATGGGAGGTCAATCCGATCGGCGCTTATGTGGATTTCGCCTGGGAATCCACCAACGCGGATATTGCCTACGTGGACGCGGCGGGTGTGCTGTATGCGGTGAACATGGGCTATGCCACGATTACCGCCAGATCCCAGCGCAATCCGGACATCGTACTGAGCTTCAGGGTGAGCGTCGAAACGGATGACGTAGTGCTCACCATTCCCAAGCGCATCACCGCGGTCTCCGGCATCGCGAAGAACCTGGAGAGGATCGACGCCATCCGGGTTTGCGCCATCGGACAGATTGACGCGCTGCAGGCGAACGGCCAGATCACCAGCGCAGACGCCTCCCGGCGCAAGCGGATCATCAACAACGCCTTTGGGGACTACGCCTTCCCGTGGATGACCCTGAATAAGCAGCTGTATTGGAAGAAGGAAAACTCCGAGGGCGGAGCGAAGGATTTCAAAACCGGCCAGGTCTATTATGGCGTTCCCTATATCTCCGGCTCCGGGGACAATCGGGAATTCAACGTGGAAAAGCTGCTGAAGACGGGCATCTACTACGACAGCGGAAAGGGCTATTACATCCTGGACCAGTCGAAGATCAACGGCCGGAACTATTACGGAAACGACTGCTCCTGCTTCGTGGACGCCGCGATCTGGGGCACGAACAGCTCCCACAGCAATGACAGGACGAAGGATATCGCCAAGTCCTCCGCCTATAAGACGATCAAGAGCTATGACAACATGCGCACCGGCGACCTGATCTGCAAGGGCGGCAACCATGTGGTGATGTTCCTGTACTATGTGAATGCCGATAAGTCGAAGATCATGATTATTGAAAACGGAGGCATCGAGCCCGGCACCAATACCGTGCACTGCATGGTGATGAACGTGAGCTGGTATACCTCCCGGGATTACAAGGTGCGCCGACTGGCGAGCCTGGGATAAGGGCATGGATAAGGCAGCGCCGCAACCGGTTATCGGTTGCGGCGCTGTATTTCGCTGTGCTCCCGGGCCAGCTCATCGTGCAGGTCCGTGGAGCTCCACAGGACGTTGACAGGCGTCAACACGGCCTTCAGCGCAATTCGGGGCAGTCCCTGGCCGCGCATGGCCTGCAGGAAGGCGTCCAGCTCTCCCGACAGCATGTGGCACATCACCAGCATTTCGTCGTGAAAGGGCGGGACGGGCGTCCCTGAGGGGGACGCCCCGCCCTTCACCGGTATGCCGGCCAGCGCGCCGATGGGCAGACCGTATTCTTTGGGTTCGACAGCCCTTACGCGAATGCCTTGGGCGCGGCAGATGGCCTCCAGGCCGGCGGCGGTGCCGGCTTTCAGATTGTAGGTCAGCAACAGAGGCTGTGCCATGGGGTCCTCCGTAAATCAGTATCCCAGCTCGGCACTCTTGTCGTACACGGGCTTCAGGGCGTGGTAGAGCATATCGTAGACCTGGTAGGTCTTTTCGTAGGCGGGCTGGTTCTTCGGATCGGGGAAGGTCTTCGTCTCCGGGGTGATGACCTTGACCGCCTCGACCAAGTTCTGCCAGACGCCCGCGCCGACACCAGCGACCAACACCGCGCCGTAAGCGCCGCCCTCGCCGGCGGCGGACATGGTGTAGACCGGCAGGTCGAAGATGTCGGCCTGCATCTGCCGCCACAGCGGGCTGACGCTTCCGCCGCCGGAGGTGTAAACCTTCTCGTTCTTGGCGAATTTACCGAAGATATCCACCAGCTGCTTCAGGGAATAGGTGACGCCCTCCATTACGCTGCGGGTGATATCGGCCTTTTTGGTGCCCAGGGTCAGACCGTAGAAGGAGGCGCGGGCATTGGGATCGGGATAGGGGCAGCGCTCACCGGTCAGATAGGGGGTGAACACCACGCCATGGGCGCCGGGGACAGAATGCTCGGCGATCTTGCCCATCACGTCAAAGGCGCTCAGGCCCAACTGCTTGCCCACAAAGCCCTCCGGGCCGCACATCTCGTCCTTATACCAGCGATACGCGCCGCCAGCGGTCAGCGTGCAGCCAAAGGCCAGATACATCCCGGGCTCGTTGCCGCAGAACATCTGCAGGTCGCCGTTGGGATTGTTTTCGAAGTGGTCCAGCGCCATGGACACATTGCCGCTGGTGCCGATGACCACGCCCAGGGTACCCTCCTTGACCAGGCCAGCGCCGGTGGTCTGAATGACTGCGTCGCCGCCGCCATAGTAGCAGTTCAGGCCCTCAGGCAGGCCGGTCAGCGCGGCGATCTCCTTCGTCACGGTGCCCGCCAGCTCGGTGGACTCGTGGGCTTCGGGGAAGATGGACTTGTCCAATCCGGCGAGGGCGATCAGCTCGTCGCTCCAACGGCGGTTTTTGGTGTCATAGAAGCCAGTGCCGGAGGCGTCGGACACGTCGATGCCCAGGTTGCCGGTCATCTTGAAGCGAATGTAGTCCTTCGGGCAGACGAAGATCTTCATGCGCTCAAAGTTCTCCGGCTCCTCGTCCCGCAGCCAGAGGATCTTGCCGCCGGTGTAGCCGGTGAGCATGCGGTTGTTGGTGTAGCTCAGCAGGCCATCCAGGCCGCCGGCCTTCTCGGTGATCCAGTCGCACTGGGCCTGGGTGCGCTGGTCGCACCACAGGATCGCGGGGCGGATGACCTCGTTGTTCTCGTCCAGCGCCACCAAACCGTGCATCTGGCCGGAATAGCTGAGGCCGACGATGTCGGCGGGATCGACCTTCGCCTTGGCCAGGATCACCTTGAGGCCGCGCACTACCGCCTCCCACCAGGCCTGGGGGTCTTGCTCGGCCCAGCCGGGCTTTGGGGTATGTAGCGGGTATGCCTGGGTGGAGGAGGCGACGACCTTGCCCTCGTTGTCGGCGATGATGCACTTGGTGCCGGACGTACCCACGTCCAGGCCGATCAGGTACTTCTTGCTCATGGGGTTCGACTTCCTTTCTGTATATGTGGGGTTAATGATTTGCGACAGGATATATGGCGGTTCAGGCGCAGCCGAGGGTATGTGAGGAACCGGTCCGTGGCGACAGATTGCCGCCGCTACGGCGGTCGATGGATCGCCGTGGCGCACGCTATTTCTTCTTCATCTTCGCCATGACCTTCTCGGACACCTGGCTGATCTTCGCGAAGTCCAGCCGGTTTTCCTCGCCACGGACCAGTCGCTGGATATTGCCGCGATGGCCGAACAGCGAGAGGGCGGAGGCCACGCAGGCGGTGCCAAGGAACAGTGGGAAGTTATCCCGGTTCCGCTCGGTGAAGCAGACCAGAATGGGGAAGGCCACGGTGGTGATCAGCGAGGCCACGGACATATAGCGGGTCAGGGCCACAGCGATGATCTGTACCGCCAGCAGCGCCAACGCCAGCCACGGGTTGATGGCGATGATCAGGCCCAGGGACGTGGCGATGCCCTTGCCGCCCCTGAAGCCCATGAACACCGGGAAATCGTGGCCCAGTATGGCGCAAAGGCCGCCCACCAGCATGGCCGCGTCGCCGCCCAGCTGCTTTCCGATCAGGCAGGCCGCATAGCCCTTCAGGCAATCGCACACCAGCGTCAGCACACTGGGCAGCCAGCCCAGGGTGCGCAGCACGTTGGTGGTGCCGCTGTTGCCGCTGCCGTGCTTGCGGATGTCCCGCACGCCGTAGATCTTTGAGATCAGCACCCCGGATGGGACGCAGCCCAGAAGGTAGCCGACAACTCCGGCCAATATGATTTTCCATACCATGTCGTTTCACCTCCAATGAGGTAGTGATAATTACTCTTCCTTCTTCTTGCGCTCCCGCAGGATGAACTTCAGCGGTGTGCCCTCGAAGCCGAAGGCTTTGCGGAACTGCTTTTCCAGGTACCGCTCGTAGGAAAAGTGCATCAGGGTCTGGTCGTTGACGAACATCACGAACGTGGGCGGCTGTACACCCTGCTGGGTGGCATAGTAGATCTTCAGCCGTCGGCCGGAGGTGGCGGGGGGCTGCAGCGCGGCCTGGGCGTCGGTGAGGATGTCGTTGAGCAGGCCGGTGGTGATTCGCTTCGTGGCCTCGGCGTGGGCGGCGCGCACGGCCTCCAGCACCTTGTTCACCCGCTGGCCGGTCAGCGCCGAGATGAACAGTATGGGGGCGTAGGCCATGAACTTCAGGTTCTCCCGGACCTCCTTGATGAACTTGTCCATGGTCTTGGTGTCCTTTTCCACGGCGTCCCACTTGTTGATGACGATGATGGCGGCCTTGCCCTTCTCGTCCACATAGCCGGCGATCTTGCTGTCCTGCTCGGTGACGCCCTGGGTGGCGTCGATCAGCATCAGCGCCACGTCGCAGCGGTCGATGGCCGCCAGTGCGCGAACGATGGAAAACCGCTCCAGAGACTGGTATTCGATGGCCCGCTTGCGGCGGATGCCGGCGGTGTCGATGATGACGAAATCCTGGCCGTCGTCGGTGAAGCGGGTGTCGATGGCATCCCGGGTGGTGCCGGCGATGTCGGAGACCATCACCCGGTCCTCGCCCAGTATGCGGTTCACCAGGCTGGATTTGCCCACGTTGGGCTTGCCCACCACGGCGATCTGTATCGCGCCGATGTCCTCCTCCTCGGCGTCAGGGTCGGGAAAGAGCTTGCACAGCTCCTCCAGCAGGTCGCCGAAGTTCAACAGGTTCACGCTTGAAACGCCGATGGGGTCGCCGATGCCCAGGTTGTAGAACTCGTAGATGTTGTCCATCGCCTTGACGTTGTCGATCTTGTTGACCACCAGCATGACCGGCTTGCCGCTCTTGCGCAGCATGTCGGCCACGTCCTCGTCGTCGGCGGTCATGCCGGTTTTGCCGTCCACGAAGAACAGGATTACGTCGCAGGTTTCGATGGCGATTTCCGCCTGCCGGCGCATCTGGGACAGCAGCGGGTCGTCGGAATTGGGATCGATGCCGCCGGTATCGATCAGCGTGAATTTATAGTTCTGCCATTCGCAGTCGGCGTAGACGCGGTCGCGGGTGACGCCGGGGGTGTCCTCCACGATGGCGATGCGCCTGCCCACCATCTGGTTGAAGAAGGTGGATTTGCCGACGTTCGGCCGGCCGACGATGGCAACGAGGGGCTTGGACATATCGGTTCCTCCTAACGGCTTTTATAGAAGGGGCGGTTTAATTGAGAATTGAGAGTTGAGAATTGAGAATGGCGGCGCAAATCCTTGCGGATTTGTTTATTTGAAATTGTTGTAGCGGCGGCCTGGAGGCTTTCGCCACAAAACGCACTCAAGCTTTCGCCTGTCAGCTATTTAATTCTCAATTCTCCATTTTCAATTCTCAATTTACTATTTCATTTCCCGTTAACGCAAGTATCGTCTGAAGCAGATCCTCTCCCCGCCGTCCTACGGGCACGACGGGCTTGCCGAGGCGGCGCATGGCCACGTCGAGGGTCATGTCGTCCAGGAACAGGTTGCCGTCCCGGAGCATGACCTCGGTGATCATGATGGCGTCGCAGGGAACACTTGCCATTTGCCCGGTCAGGTCCTTGCCGGTGATCAGGCCGGACACGGTGACGGTGGGGCCGAACCAGGTGTTTTCTATCGGGTATACAGCGATGTCTGCCCCAGAGACGGGATAGTCCGAGAGCATCTGGCGAATGAACGCCGCGGCGGACTTGCCGCAGGCAATGGCCAGGGACGTGCCGTTCGGGGTGGCGCGGCGCTGGTCCTCCGGCAGCGCCTCCCAGGCCTCGCGGTATTCGGTCTCCAGCAGCCGCAGCAGGCCCACGCCGTCGTCGATCTGGTCATAGCCCTCGTAGGCCTCGTCCGGGGGGATGGACCAGTCGGCCTGGAGGTAGAACTCGTCCGAGGGGAATACAAAGCGGGTATCCCGCGTCTGAAGCAGGCTTTCCTGCCATTTCTCAGAGAGCTCGATGACGGCCCTGGCCTCGTCACGGGTGTAGACGCGCAGTTCGCTCAGTCCTTCCCGGTGGCCGGTCAAGCCCACGGGCACCAGAGCCAGCGACAGCGCCCCGGGGATCTCGGAGAGCTCCCGTATGGTCCTGTCCAGCGCCGCCCCGTCGTTGAGGCCGGGGCACAGCACACATTGGCAGTGGAACGAGACGCCGCCGTCTGATAGCCTTCTCAGCTGGTCCATCAATCGCCGGGCCCGGGGCGTACCGATGAGGCGGGCGCGCAGGTCCGGGTCGGTGGCGTGCACGGAGATGTACAGCGGGGAGCAGTGCCTTTCGATGATGCGGTCAAGCTCCCGGTCCGAGACGTTGGTGAGGGTCACATAGTTGCCCATCATCAGGCTCATGCGCCAGTCGTCATCCTTGACCCGCATGGTTTCCCTGGCGTTTCCGGGCAGCTGGTCTACGAAGCAGAAAAGGCACTTGTTGCAGCACAGCCGGGTGCCGGACATCATCGGGGTCTGGAAGTTCAGACCCAGCGGGGCGTATTCATCCTTGCGGATGGCATAGTCCAGGGCCTTTCCATCCCGAAGCACCTGCACCGTCAGACGGCGGTTGGCAGTGAGCGCCTGGTAGTCGATGAAGTCGATGACGGGCGCGCCGTCGATGCGCGCCAGCCGGTCGCCCGCCCGGATGCCCGCGCGGTCTGCGGGGCTGCGGGGGTCGACCGATATGATGAGGTGGGACATGGCTTCCTTCCTTTACAAACTTATCCAAATATATTATGCCTCATTTTTGCCGTTTCGTCAATGGGAAAAAAGGCCGCCGACATGAAAAAGGAGCCGCACTGAGGGCGGCTCCGGGTTGGAGGGGAGGCGGCTTATTTCGCGTATTCCGCGCTGGCGGTGCCGATGATGCGGCCGCCATTGAACGCCGCGCCGAGGGTGACGCCCTCGATCAGCGGGTAGCTGTTGTTGTAGAACTCAGCCACATCCGCACCAGCAGCGTAGAGGCCGTTGATGACAGTGCCGTCAGCCTTGATGACCTGGAGGTTGCTGTTGACCAGCACGCCGCCGATGGCGCCCAGGCTCATCGGGCGGGCCTTCACGGCGTAATAACCGCCCTCGCCCAGGGAGGTGAGGTACTTGGCGTCCTTGCCAAGGATCTGGTCCACGCCGGCTTCGCAGTCGGCATTGTACTGCTCGATGGTAGCCTTCAGGTTCGCAGCGTCCACGCCCATGCTCTCGGCCAGCGCCTCGGCGGTGTCGCCCTTGAACACGATGCCCTTCTCGCAGCCGTCCTCCAGGGCGTCGATGAAGCCCTGCCAGGCGGTGTTGTCCAGGGTGAACAGCGGGATGGTGGGCTCGTAGTTGACGGTGGTGTCGATGCCGTAGAAGGCAGCGCCCTCCTTCTCCAGGTTCTCGGCCATCTCACGGGAGATGATGGCGTAGAAGTATTCGCCCTGGGCGAAGGTGGAGTTGGAAGCCAGGGCCGTGTCGTAATTCAGGTCCTCGGGGCAGAAGCGGCTGCCGCGCACGGACACCCAGATGCAGTTGGGGATGTACATGGCCATGGCGATCTTGTCCTCGCCGCTGCCGGTGCGGATGCCGGAGAAGGAGGTGATGCCGTGCAGCTGCTGGATGGTCTTGCCCTTGCCCGCGCCGATGGCCTGGCTCATGGCCGCGCCGTCGCCGGTCTGGGTGCCGGTGGAGAACTCCTCCAGATGGAAGCCGACCTCGTTGGTCACGGCCTCCTCGTTGGCGGCAAAACCACCGGTGCACAAGCAGACCGCCTTGCAGGCAATGTCCAGCACGGTGCCGTCAGCCTGGCGGGCCTTGATGCCGGTGATGGTGTCGTTCTCGGCCTTCAGCTCATAGCCCGCGGTCTGCAGGTACAGCTCGCCGCCCGCCTCGGTGAACTTCTCTACCAGGGTCTGGTAGTAGCCGTACTTGTTCTCCTGGTCGGCGTAGATGTGATAGGTGGGGTAGCCCTCGGCGTGGGCGGCCTGCTCGTTGCCCATGAAGTTGAACTCCATGCCGTTCTCCTCCAGCCAGTCCACGGTGGCGCCGGAGTCCTTGAACAGGTTGTAGAACAGGGTGCCGTCGCACAGCCAGCAGTTATAGTCCATCCAGTCGCGCCAGACCTGCTGGATGGTGAAGGTGCCGGCCACGCCCGCTTCCTGCTGGTCCTTCGAGTCGATGCCCATGGGACCGCCGGCGATGATAGACACGCCGCCCACGGAAGCCGCCTTCTCCAGCAGGATGGTCTTCGCGCCGTTCTGCTGGGCTGCCAGCGCCGCGGTGACGCCCGCCGCGCCCGCGCCGACCACGACGACGTCGGCTTCCATGTTCACCACGGTCGCCTCGGCCTCGGGCTCAGCGCCCACTTCGTAGTCCGCAGGATCGCCGCCGGCCTGGATGATGGCGTCCTTGACGGCAGCCTTGATGGCGTCAGAGGTGACGGTCGCGCCGGTGATGGAATCCACGTTCCAGGCGTTGGCTTCGACGATGGCCGGGGGAATCTGCTCCAGGGGCAGGCCGGCGATCTCGGGGGTCTCGTTCTGCTCGGTGACCTCGACCTTGACGATCTTGCCGCCCTCAAAGGTGGTCTCCACCACCACGGGGCCGTCCTTGCCCTCCGCGCTGGCGGTGTAGGTGCCGTCGGCAGCGCCTTCGGCCAGCGCGCCAAGGCAACCCAGGGCGAGGGTGAGGATGAGGATGAGTGACAATAGCTTCTTCATATGTTTTTCCTCCCACTTTAATATTGTGACACTATTGTATCAAAACCGTGACGGCCTGTCAATACGGTAGGCGCCGGTCGGTGCCGTTCGGGATCAGAACAACAAAACAGGTAAATATTTACTGAAAGCCCCCTTGTCAAAAATGGGTAAATCGTATATAATGAAATGAAGCTAAGGGTTAACATTGGCGTTATAATATTTATCGGGAGGATGAGCAACCATGCAGAAGTATGTTTACCTTTTCAGCGAAGGTAACGCGACCATGAGGAACCTGCTGGGTGGTAAGGGCGCAAATCTGGCGGAGATGACCTCTCTGGGCATGCCTGTGCCCCAGGGCTTCACAATCACCACCGAAGCCTGCACCCGCTACTATGAGGACGGCAAAACCATCGGCGCTGACATTCAGAAGCAGATCGACGAGGCCCTGGCCAAGATCGAGGCGATCAACGAGAAAAAGTTCGGCGACGCCAAAAACCCGCTGCTGGTTTCCGTGCGCTCAGGCGCCCGCGCCTCCATGCCCGGCATGATGGATACCATCCTGAACCTGGGCATCAACGACGAGGTGGCCGCTGGCCTGATCGCAGGCAACCCTGATCCCAAGTTCGAGCGGTTCGTGTATGACAGCTATCGCCGCTTCATCCAGATGTTCTCTGACGTCGTGATGGAGATCCCGAAAAAGACCTTCGAGGTCATCATCGATGAGGTCAAGGAGAAGAAGGGTGTCACCAACGACATCGACCTGGACGTGGACGACATGAAGGAGCTCGTCGCCCGCTTCAAGGCCTATTACAAGGAGCAGAAGGGCGAGGACTTCCCCTCCGATCCCTATTCCCAGATGATGGAGGCCGTGAAGGCTGTGTTCCGTTCCTGGGACAACCCCCGCGCCAACGTTTATCGCCGCATGAACGACATCCCCTATTCCTGGGGCACTGCCGTCAACGTGATGCCCATGGTGTTCGGCAACCTTAACAACCAGTCCGGCACCGGCGTGGCCTTCACCCGCAACCCCGCCACCGGCGAGAAGAAGCTGTTCGGCGAGTACCTGATCAACGCCCAGGGCGAAGACGTCGTGGCCGGCATCCGCACCCCCAGCAAGATTGAGCAGCTGAAAGAGGAAATGCCCGCCGTGTACGAGCAGTTCCAGAAGATCGCCACCAACCTGGAAAACCATTACAAGGATATGCAGGACATGGAGTACACCATCGAGAATGGCAAGCTCTATATGCTGCAGACGCGCAATGGCAAGCGCACCGCCGCCGCCGCGCTGAAGATCGCGGTGGACCTGGTGGACGAGGGCATGATCACCGAGAAGGAAGCCGTGATGCGCGTTGAGCCCAAGCAGCTCGACAGCCTGCTGCATCCCACCTTCGATGCCAAGGCACTGAAAAAAGCGACTCCGGTCGGTGAAGGCCTGGCGGCCTCTCCCGGCGCGGCCTGCGGACAGATCGTGTTCTCCGCCGAGGACGCCAAGCGCTGGGCCGAGCACGGCCATCGCGTGGTGCTGGTGCGCCTGGAGACCAGCCCCGAGGACATCGAGGGCATGGTGGCCTCCCAGGGCATCCTGACCGTGCGTGGCGGCATGACCTCCCACGCGGCGGTCGTGGCCCGCGGCATGGGCACCTGCTGCGTCTCCGGCTGCTCCGAGATCAAGATGCACGACAAGAGCTTTGAACTGGGCGGCCGCACCTTCAACGAAGGCGACTGGATCAGCGTGGACGGCTCCACCGGCAAGATCTACGGCGAGGCCATTCCCACCGCCGAGGCCTCCATCTCCGGCGACTTCGGTCGGTTTATGGCCTGGGCGGACGCGGTTCGCAAGCTGCGCGTGCGCACCAACGCCGACAATCCCCGGGATGCCATGCAGGCTGTGAAGTTCGGCGCCGAGGGCATTGGCCTGTGCCGCACCGAGCATATGTTCTTCGAGGGAGACCGCATCAAGGCCATGCGCGAGATGATCGTGGCCAAGGATGTCGAGAGCCGCAAGAAGGCGCTGGCCAAGGTCAAGCCCTATCAGCAGGGCGACTTTGAGGCCATGTACGAGGTCCTGCAGGGCCGTCCGATGACCGTGCGTTACCTGGATCCGCCGCTGCACGAGTTCGTGCCCACCAAGGAAGAGGACATCGTCGAGCTGGCTAAAGAGATGAACCTTGAAGTGGAAGACCTCAAGCAGACCATCGCCGGTTTGCATGAGTTCAACCCGATGATGGGCCATCGCGGCTGCCGCCTGGCTGTCACCTATCCCGAGATCGCCGAGATGCAGACCGAGGCCGTCATCTCCGCCGCCATCAACGTGAACCGCAAGCATCCCGAGTACAAGATCGTGCCCGAGATCATGATTCCGCTGGTGGGCGAGGTGAAGGAGCTGAAGTTCGTCAAGGACGTGGTCGTCGCCACCGCCGACCGTCTGATCAAGGAAGCTGGCGTGGACATGAAGTACCACGTGGGCACCATGATCGAGATTCCACGCGCGGCTGTGACCGCTGGCGATATCGCCAAGGAGGCCGAGTTCTTCTCCTTCGGCACGAACGACCTGACTCAGATGACCTTCGGCTTTAGCCGTGACGACGCTGCCAAGTTCCTGGGCGCGTACTACGAGCACAAAATCTACGAATTCGATCCCTTCGCCAAGCTGGACCAGACCGGAGTCGGTGCGCTGGTGCAGATGGCTGCCGAGCAGGGCCGCAAGACCCGCCCCGATATCCATCTGGGCATCTGCGGCGAGCACGGCGGTGATCCGTCGAGCATCGAGTTCTGCCACAAGATCGGCCTGGACTACGTGTCCTGCTCGCCGTTCCGCGTGCCGATCGCCCGCCTCGCCGCCGCGCAGGCCGCGCTCCAGAACAGTTGATCCAATTTTGAGATCTTCAATCTATCACAATTGAAATGACAGACGGCCTTACCCTGTTCTATACAGAGTAAGGCCGTCTACTCTGCTTTCAGGTAACAGACCGAGGACTTTATTAAATTGCCATAGGTGACAATTGCCCTGTATCCATTCTATCAGCAGAGCAAACTATATGGCGCTGCTCCAATGCCATGATTGATCAGACTTCATGTCGGAAGGCCATAATATCCAAGATAATTCAATGATTGGAAAAGATTTCTACAACAAATTCGCTGATTTATAGCCGTTGCGCTGTTGACAGGGAAAGATTGTAATGATAATATTAAATTCGAGAGGCATGCATCTTTTTCGTCATTTCGACGGTCTAAAGTACAGCGCCGCGAAAATGAACACGCGATCGAATGCCAAAATGTCGCAAGGAGCACAGGACTATGAAAAAGCTGGCCTATCTGCTGATATTGAGCCTCTGCCTGAATGGACTGGCAGGGGTCACTTCTCCGTGGGTTCAAACCGCTCAGGCTGCGACCAAATCGGAGAAAAAGGACAGTTCCAAGGCGGACAGTAAGGAGAAGTCTTCGAAGAAATCGGACAAGAAGGAAGCAGAGGACAAAAAGGCTTCCGATAACAAAAAAAAGACCAAAGTCAAGAAGGAAAAGGAATATATCCTTGACCTCGCGGAAAATAACCAGGTGGCGCTCAGCGTCGTATTGGAATACGCGAAGCTGGGCATCAAGCTGAAGGAAGTCAAATCCATCGAATATGAGGATAAGAAAGATAAAAAGCTGATATCCTGGAAGCCGGACAAAGAAAACGAAGGGGATTACATTATCACCGTTCTCAAGGATTTCAAGGAAGTCAGGCTGCGCGTCGTGACCAAAAAGACCAGCAAGCTGATCGTTTTACAGAACGGCGTCAAGGTTAGCAAGACGGCAGAGGAAATGGTCCTGGAGGATCCTGCAACGGTTGATCCCTCGGAAGGGCTCATAGAACAGCGTGACAGTGGTGCCGGGGACAGCCCGGAAACCGATCCGGATACACTGCAGATAGAGCCTGAACCGGCGCAGCCGGAACAGACGGCTGAGACAGGTCAAGTCCCGTCCGCTGATGCGGAAAGCGAGACGCCAACGAATACGCCTTCGGAGGAAATGATTGAAACGGCAGATGAAGCACCTGTGGAGGACTCTCCGGGGTCGACAGATGATATTTCCGAGACGCCTGAAACGGTTCCTACCGATATCCCGGAGCCTGATCCTGGAAGTGAACCCCCTGAAGCAGAAAAACAGACCGAATCCGGTTACGGAAACGAGACAGACGAATCCACTGACATCGCAGATACAGAAGAAGTCGCGCTGGCGCTGGAGCCGGAAACAATCACGGAACCGTCGCAGGACGCGCAGGTATCCACAGAAGATCAACCTGCTGCTGAAACAAGTCAGGCTGCAAGCGGCGATAGCTCCGATGTGAGCGCAGAAATCCCAAGTGAAAGCGCAGGGGAGAGTGGATCGACGGAATCCCAGGGCGCTGACGGGCAGTCCCAGGATGAAGCCGCACAGAGCCAGGATGAGACCGCTGCACCTTCGGCCGAAGGTACGCAAAGCCAAGCCCCGACGTCAGAAGCCCCGTCAGTCGAAGAGCCGGCATCCGAAGACCCGGCGTCAGAGGACCCGGAATCCGAAGACCCGGCGTCAGAGGACCCGGAATCCGAAGACCCGGCGTTAGGAGACTCGGAATCCGAAGCCACTGACGAGCTGGCTGAACAAACGCCTGAAGCCGGGCAGGATGAAGACTTAACGGACGATGAAACTACGGAAGCAGGCTCCGGCGAAGATACCGATGATCCCCAGCCAGAAACCGGTGCACAGATCCCCACTCAGGCGGAGGTCTGGTTTAAGCGGGGCAACGAGCTGCTCTGGGGAACTCTGGAAGAGATCGTTAGCCAGCTGATCGGCGGAGAAACCGTCTACATCCAGTCGGGCAGTACGATGTTCGTCCCGGCCGCGCCACTTGCGGTGCTGTCCACTGTGACGCTAGTTCCAGACAGGGATGTGTTCAAGGGAAGCTACAGCGTCTGTATCTCCATGGAAAACCCGACCGAGGTTGCTGAACCCTCGCTGCTCCAGCCGGAACAGCTGCCGTCGATCGGTGAAAAGGCCGACCTTTACGTCTGGGTCGTCCAGGACGCCAACACGCCCACAGAAGAAGAGGACGAGGATAAACCGACATTGACGGTGAGCGTGACCGGCCTGGTGGAATCCGGGTGGACCCGGACCCAGCCCCAGTTCACCCTCTCAGGCATACCGGAGGGCAAGACCTGGACCTACGCCGCGATTATCTATGACGAACGTATCGTGCCGATTGCCGCCGATATGTATGCGCCTGAAAATGAGGGTGTGTCTACCTTGCGCTTTGCCATGCTGGACGAGCTTGGGGATATCATGTCCGCCTCTGACCAGTATACCCTTCAGTTGGACTGGACCGCGCCGGAGGTTTCCATCGAAGTGGATGAGGAGACCAGCTATACGCTGGAAATCTCCGCTTCCGACAATGTCAGCGGCCTTGACGCGGTGACCATCGATAACGGCAAGACCTGGCATTCGATAGAGGAAGGCAGCTATACCGTGACGGAGACCGCTGAAAAAACCTTTGCTGTTGGCGCGATACAGGTTCGGGATATCGCCGGCAATGTATTCAAGTCCGAGGAGGAATATACGGTCACCGCGGTCGAAGGCGAAGAGGAGGGCGAAGAAGAGGAAGGCGGTGGCGGCGGTGGTGGCGGCGGCGGTAACGGCACCGGAACGCCCAGGCTGCCCCATGCCAGCGGCGACGGGGAGGAAGGCGCGGACTACGATGCCCTTGCCCTTGAGTTGCCGGACGAGCCGATGCGCCAGCTAACGGTGGGCGGCGCGCCCATGGATCTGACGCTGATGCTGGCCTCCGCCCAGGCCCCGAATGCCCCTGTGGGCACGAACCAGCCCTTCACCGCCCAGCTGAGGCATTGGAAGGATGCCTCGGACAGCGAAGCGCCGAACACGCTGATGCTGAATGCAGAAATGGATGAGAACCTTGGAGACGTGTTCTCCTATGAATGGCATTTCAATGGCGAGGTTTACAGGATGCTGGCCAACAGCGGCATCAAATATGTGGCGCTGAAGGTGGACGATGCCGTCGCTGCGTTCCCGACCGAAGGCTTTACGGGCGGCACGAAATACACGGAGCTGAAGATGCAGGGCGTATCCACCCGCAGATTTGACTATACGTTGACGATGAGGCTGAACCTTGATCCCAACCATGTTTCAGCGATGACGGAAAGTGATTACTCTCAGAACTGCGATCTTTCGATCCACGCTGAAGTGGAGGATAAGAATTACGAGCTGAGCAATTCGCCCCAGAGCATGATGTACTTCTACAATGTCTTCGTCGGACCCGAGGACATGATGGATCAGCCCTTTGGCGAGTATGACGCGGCCGCCTGACACGGGCGACAAACGATAATCAAGGGAGGCTGAATCCATGAGGAAATGCAAGAAGCGTATCTGCGGCCTGTTGGTGGCGCTGGCTCTGCTGGCAGGGGTTCCGGCGCTGGCCCAGGTGACCTTCCAGGGTACCGTCGTTTCCAGCAAGACCATCACCGTGAACGCCCCCTTTGGCGGCATCGTGGATGAGATCACGCTGCGAAAGGGCGATCCCATACAGTTGGGCGGCCCCGTCGCTACCATCCGGACCACAAAGGTCTTTGCCGAGATGGACGGCACGGTCAGCGGCATATTCGCCCGGGAGGGCGACCAGACCGAGGGCATCACCGAACGCTACGGCGCGGTGATGTACATAGAGCCGGTGAATCGCTACGTGGTCTCTGCCACCACAGAGAAGGCATACAACAGCAGCGAGACCCGATACATCCACATCGGGGAACGGGTGCACCTGGCATGTACCAAGGACGGCACCCATGTGGGCACCGCGGTGGTCACCAATGTGGGTGGCGAGACCTCGGGCGACAGCAGCTCCGGCGACAGCTCTTCCGGCAGCAGCAGCACCGCCAGCTATACCACCTACAAGCTGGAAGTCACCAGCGGCGATTTCTACATGGGGGAGACCGTGGGTATTTACCGCGACAGCGACCACTCCTCCGAGAGCCGCATAGGGCGCGGCACGATCAAGCAGAACGCCGCCGTGGCCGTCAAGGGCACCGGCAGCATACTGAAGATGCACGTGCAGGTGGGTGACCGCGTGGAGCGCGGCGAGGTGCTGTTTGAGACGGTGGAAGGGGTGCTGGACGGCCTGTACGCCATGGACAATATCATCTATTCCCCGCTGAACGGCATCGTCGCCACTGTGGACGCGGTCCAGGGCAGCGCCGTGGAAAAGAACGGAAAGCTGATTTCCATCTACCCCGAGGAGGCGATGCAGGTCGCCATCAAGGTTTCGGAGCTGGATCTGAGGGAGATTCACGAAGGCGACAAGGTTTCCATCGAATTTGAATGGGACCTGGACGGTACCCGACAGGTGCCGGGCGTGGTCTCGAGCATCTCCCGCGTGGGTGAGGAGCAAACCGATAAAAACAGTGACGCGCAATACACCGCCTATATCAACTTCACCCCGGACGAAACCGTGCGTCTTGATATGACCGTGAGCGTCTATACCCAGGCTGACAGCGATGAGCCCGATCCCGAGGAAGCGCTGTTTGGCGAAGATGATCTTTGACACTGAAAACCATGTAGAAGGAGAAATATGGCAATGAAGAAAATCTGCATCCTGCTGGCGCTTGTGTTGGCGTTGGCCTGTGTCCCAGCGTTTGCCGCTGAGGGCGACGCGATATTGGGCCTGTCCGACGAGAACAGACTCAATTTCAACTATTGCTTTTCCCAGGACGACACGCTGTACCTGGTCAGCTATGGCACCCTTTACACCTATCATGTCGGCGATTCCGATTTGAAGGAGTATTACATCGAGGTACCGGAGGGCATCACCGTCAATAGTGGCAGCTTTGAGTATAATACGCTGCCCTTCGCGGCAGATGGCAAGCTCTATTCCCTCAATCTGGTCACCGAATACGGCGAGAACACCGAATTCAAGGGCGCGAACGTTACTGAGCTAACCCTCCAGGATGATGGGAACGCGAAATCAACCATGGTGTGCGATGTGGACTGGAATGACATGGTCGAGTTTTACGACAACAATTCCTATCCCATCCAGCCCGACATCATCCTGGGCATGGGAAATCAGGCGTTCGCCCGGTACTATGATTTCCAGGGCGATTACAGGACGGTCTGTATCGACCTGACCAGTGGCGCGACCAGGGATGTGGAGGAACTGGCGGGCGCCTATACCATCATGCCCTATAAGAACGGCACCCTGCTGGCTGAGACCTACAATCCTGATACGGACAGCTTTGCGAGGCTGTTGAACTACAACCCCGCCGACGGAAGTCTGCAGGAGCTGAGCCAGATTGCGGTTGAGAACTATACGCCCCTGATCGGCATGGCCTATGACGAGGCTTCGGACAGCCTGTACTGCATCAAGGCCGGCGAGATCTGCCCCGTCGACCTGCAGGCCGGCGCCGTTGGCGAGGGTATCACCGAGATGCCCCTGGAAGCCTACAGCGCCGCGCCGGGCTGCATCCTGAAGGGCGGCTACTTCGCCTTCTGCAGCGAGGGCGCGGCCATCCGCAACCTGGATCCCGCCCAGAAAGCCCAGACCAAGCTGAGGATCAGCGATTCCTTCTGGAATGACAGCATCAATTCGGCCTATTACCGCTTTGCCAACGCCCACGGCGACGTCAGCGTCGTGCTTTCCCGGGAATACTCAGAGATCGAAAACCTCATCGAGAACATGATGAATCGCGACGACAGGGTTGACATCTACGTGCTGAGCACCTCCAGTTCGATCTACGAGGCGCTGCACAACCGCGGCTACCTGATGGAGCTGGACAGCAACGAGAAGGTCAAGGCCCTGGCGGACGGCATGTATCCCTCCGTGCGCGAAAAGCTGTCCACGGACGGCCATCTGGTCGCGCTGCCCCTTTCCACCTACAGCTGGTCCGTGGGCATCAATGAAGAGGCCCTCGGCAAGCTGGGCTTGAAGATGGAGGACGTTCCCGACAACTGGTCCGACTTCCTGGATTTCCTGGCGGGCCTGGAGAATGTGCTGACCAAGGAGAGCGGCATTCACCTGGTCTTCAACGGCTATACCGATGCCGATGTGCGCTACGAACTGCTCAACATGATCCTGATGGATTACCAGTATTACGTGAACGCCACCAATCCGGACCTGGGGTATGACTCGCCCCTGGTGCACGAGCTTCTCGAAAAACTGGAGAAGATCGACTTTGTGGCGCTGGGCTGCCCCTCGGATTCGGAAGATCAGGACTTCGACTTCGACGCCTATGGCGAGGAATCGGTGCTGCTGCAGACGAGCACCGGCTGCAGCATCGGCAACCTGTACAGCCAGTTTACACCCATACTGCTGAACGTGGCATCTGACGCGCCTGCCTACCTGGTGTTGGATTCCACGGTGATGGTGGTCAACCCCTTCACCAAGAATGCCGAAGCGGCGCTGATGTTCGCCGGTGAGGTCGTGGACAACCTGACCATACAGACCCGCTATTGCATCAGCCCTGAGCTGAACGAGGCCATTCGCGGCGATCAGAACAAGCTGGCGCTGGAGGAGCTTCAGGCTGAGCTGGACTCTGTGCGAAAGGACTATGAGTCTGCTGCTGCTGACGAGAAGCAGAGCATGGAGCAGATCCTCCGCGATGAGGAGGATGCTCTCAAGTACGCCGAGGAGAACAACTGGGATGTTTCGCCCAGGGAGCTGGAGTGGTACCGCGCCCACGACGACAACATCATCGTCTCCGTTTATAACTGGCTGTACCCCGACACGAGTTCCTCGGAGGATGAGGGCGGCGTCGGCCAGGAGGCTGAAGCTGAAGAACTGATAGAGCAGTACCTCAGCGGTCAGATCAGCCTGAACGACATGCTTTCCGGCATTGACCGGAAGGTACAGATGCGCCGCCTCGAAGGCAACTAATTTGATGGCGACCGATCAAGGCGCAGTCCGGTAAAAAAGTATAGCTCCATTGCGGCGGGGATGGGTGCAAACCTGTTCCCGCCGGTCATGGGAGGACAAAGTGTTTATTCGCAAGAAATCCGTATGGCTTTTTTTGATGCCCGGTCTGCTGGGGCTTTTGCTGTTCTATGTGGTTCCCTTCTTTGGGGGGATATATTACAGCCTGACCGACGGCACCTATAAAAATGCCTTCGTGGGCATGGCCAACTATACCGGCATGTGGCAAAACCAGATGTTCCTGCTGGGCTTGAAAAACACCCTCGAGCTGTCGCTGATCTGCGCGCCGCTGGTGTGGGTGTTTTCCTTTGCCATCGCATCCCTTCTGAACCGGCTTCGGCCCAAGGGCGCTTTTTTTCGCAACAGCGTACTGTTGCCATATCTGATGCCCTCGTCGGCCATGCTGCTGTTCTGGCTGGTGATCTTCGACTTTGGCGGCGTGATCAACCGCATCGTCGTGGCGCTGGGCATGGACAGGGTGATGTGGCTGCAGGGCAGCCAGATGCGCGTGCCGATCATACTGCTGTTTGTGTGGAAAAACCTGGGCTTTGCGGTGATCATCTTCCTGTCGGCCATCCAGGCGGTTCCCGAGCCGCTGTATGAATACGCCACCCTGGAGGGCGCGGGTTTTTTGCGGCAGACCTTTGGCATCACCCTGCCGATGATCGTGCCGACGGCTTTCCTGGTAATCATACTGGAGTGGATCAACGCCTTCAAGATCTTCAAGGAGGTCTACTTTATCAGCGGCTCCTATCCCGATGAATCGGTGTATACCTTGCAGCACTATATGAACAACATGTACAACAAGCTGAATTACCAGAACGTGACCACTGCCGCCTACAGCTTCGCAGTGATCGTGTTTGCGTTGTTCGGCGTGTTGTTCCTGACCCAGCGCCATCTGCTGAAGCGCCTGAGCTGAACCGGGGGGGATCTGAATATGGAAAATCTGAAAGTTCGGCAACCCGGCGGTAGCAAGCTGATCACGCGGACCGTGCTGGGCCTGCTGGCCATCATCATGCTGGTGCCCGTAGCGGTGACATTCCTGTATTCCTTCTGTTCTCCCTCTGAGATCGAGGCCTTCATGAAGACCCGCGGCAACTATGACACCGCCGCATGGATGGAGGTCAAGCTGTCGCCAAACATCTTTTCCCTGAGCCAGTACTATGAAATACTGGTGTTGGACATGTCCATACTGCGGATGTTTGTCAATTCCGCCATCTACGCGGTGATGATACTGCTGGGGCAGGCGGTGGTGATCCCGATGATGGCATATGCGCTGAGCCGCTTCAGGTTCAGGGGCCGCGAGGCCATATTCTTCGGCATCATCATGCTGATGCTGCTGCCATTCCAGGTGACGATGGTGCCCAACGTGCTGACGCTGAGAACCATCGGCCTGCTGAATACGGTGTGGGCGGTGATCATGCCGATGTGGTTTTCGCCGTTTTACATCTTTTTGATCCGTCAGTTCATGCTCGGCCTGCCCAACGAGCTGCTGGAGGCGGCCCAGATGGACGGGGCGGGCACGCTGCGCTGCTATGGATACGTGGTGATCCCCGTGTGCCGCCCGGTGATTGGCGCGGCCATCGCCCTGTCCTTTGCGGACTGCTGGAACCTGGTGGAGCAGCCCATGACCTATCTCAGCCAGCGCATGGACCTGTATCCGCTTTCGGTGGAATTCAACCGGCTGGCAGGGTCCAACGCCAAGATCGTGTTTGCGGGCGCCGCGCTGTACATATTGCCCGCGCTGTTCATCTACCTTTACTTCCTGAACGATATTCTGTCGGGCGTACAGCTGACGGAGCTGAAATAGCGCCTGGGTTCGATTTGATTGTTTGACAGAGAGGGTAACTGCGATGAATTTAAAGAAATTTGCCATCCGGGGCATCGTGTTTCTGGCGATTTTTGTGGCGCTGTGCATGTTCTTTTCAGGCACCGTGCGCACGATCACCACGCCCAAGGTGCGCCTGTTTACCCCCAAGCGGGGCAAGCTGGAGGAGCGGATCAAGCTCACCTGCAAGCCGGCCTTTCCCGACGTTGAACCGGTGAGCTTCCCGCTGAGCGAGGGATTTACCCTGAGCATCGTGAAGGTCAATTCCCGCGCGGGCTATACGGTGAAGGCGGGGGAGGTTATCGTGGAAGCAAAGGTCGCCGATTATGACGCGAAATACAAGCAGTACCAGCAGGATTACGATACCGCCGCCGCACAGCTGCTCTCCATCGAGAACAAGAACCGCAAGACCCGCATCAACCAGCGTGACCAGGCCTATGCCGACGCTTATTACGGCGTACAGAAGGCCCGGCACGACGCCGTTGACAAGGAGCTGGAGATGGATTCCCAGCTGGCCAGGGAAAAGCTGGAGCGAACCGAGACGGGCTATCCCGAAGGCGCCAGCGACGAGCTGAAAAAGCTGATCGATAATTGGCACGAGGCAACCGAAGCCCTCAGCAAGGCACAGGAGGCCATGGACGCCGCTTCCCGCTATAACATCGACGAGACGGTATGGTCCTACATCACCGAGCGACGCGAACAACAGGAAAAGCTGGAGGAGGCGGAGAAAGGCCTTCGCACGCTGGTATCCCTGAGGGACAGCGCGAAGGCCATCACCGCGCCCCATGACGGCTACCTGGCGGAGCTGAAGGTGAACGCTGGGGACACCTACGATGGCAGTCAGCCCCTCTTCAGCGTCACGCCCGAGGACGCGTTGCCCGTGCTGCGGGCGGACCTGAGCAATGTGGAGCGGACCGTGACTGAGGGTATGAGCGTTTCCATGGATTCCGATTCTGGCATCACCAGCAAGGTGGTAGGCATCGGTACCGACAGTGAGAACAAGAAATACGCGGATATCGAGATGACCAAGCAGCTCATCAACGCGGTGGGCAGCGTCTACAGCATCATGGACGCCGGTACAAGCATGGTGCTGGTCTACAATGCCCGGGAGACCACCACGCTGCTGGACACCAACGTAGTGCGCGGTAGCAAGCCTGATTACTATGTGCTCATTGCCAAGCGCAACGAGGGTGCCTTTGCCGGGGATACCTACAAGATCGAGGAAAGGAAGATCAAGGTCCTGGCCATGACCTCGGAGAAGGTTTCCGTGCAGGACGACCTGAGCGCGTATATCATCGCCTATGGCGAGGACCGCAACATTCGCGCCGGAGACAGCGTGATGGAATATGTGCAATCGGACTCCGATGATGGAGATTCTGAGGCTTGATCGGGGGCGCGTAACATGGAATATCGCAGGCGCATACTGCCATGGCTGCTGATGGCCCTAGGCGCGGTGATGGCGCTATCGGCATTGTTCATGCTGTGGCAGACCCCGAACGTGCTTCAATATTCGATACTGGCTCCGGAGGCGGGCGAGGCCAATGCCAACATCAACGCGACGCTGGAGAAGGCCCAGGAGGTATGGCAGACCCACCACGCCAGCTTTGCCCGGATGGCCCTGGGCGGCGGGAACAGCGCGGTCAGGATCGCATCCGGGACCGGCTCTGCCGAGGTCAACCTGGTGGGCATGGGGGAGGGATGGCTGGAGGTCTATCCCCGCTTTGTAAAGAGCGGCCGTCGCGTCAGCGAGCTTGAGCTGCAGCACGGCACGGCGGTCATCATGCTGGATGAGGGCCTGGCGGTTCGGCTGTTCGGCTCAAAGCTGCCGGAATCGGCCACCGTGACCATCAATGACGTGGAATTTAAGGTGGTCGGCGTGGTGCGCCATGGCGGCAGCCTGTTCGGCGGGCGCGGTGTGGGCGACACGGTGCCCTACGACGTCTATATTCCGCTGAAGGCCGCGGTGACGAACAGCATCCCCCTGGAGCTGCTGACCATGTCCGCCGCGCCCAAGGGCGGCAGCGGCTGGGGAAATACCTTCCTCGCTGCCGTCAGGCAATGGTCGGAAGGCGGCACGATGATCGACCTGAGCAAGGAGGCCATGCGCCGCACGATATTGCCCCGCGTACTGCTGTTGATTATCGGCATATACGCGCTGCTGGGCCTGTTCATTCGTATTACGGATCTCGTGATGGGCTGGTTTGAAGGCTACAGGCAGGCCCTGAAGCGGCACTATTTCAAGGAGATGATTCCCCGTCTGGTGGGCATCGTGGCGCTGACGCTGGCCTGTTATGGGGCGCTGGTGGGCGCGGCATGGCTGCTGCTGGACTTTTCGGTGCAGCCGGTGTACACCTTCACCGAATGGGTGCCGGACAATTTGGTGGAATGGTCGTCCATCACCAAGGTGTTCTGGAACCTGATCGCCGAATCGGCGAAGCTGGTGCGAATCGGTACGCGGGAGCTTCGCGTGGTGGAGTTCTGGGGCGGCCTGCTGCGCTGGGGATTGATACTGGCGCTGCTGGGCGCGGCCCTGTTGCCGAAGGCCGGCTTCGGCAAGCGGCGGCAAAAGGCTTGATCAGCCCTTTGCCGCCTTTGCTTTTCTAAGGTTGGTTCGCATCTCCCGCTGGGCGCAATCCTTGTCGACGATGCATATGAGCCACGCCTCCCGGGAACGGGGCAGCGGCGTGCCGGGAATCGGCCACATATGGCTGTAGATGATGTTGCGCTCCTTGTCATTGAGGGAAAAGTATTCCCCGGCGTTGGCTACGGCCAGCTTGGGATGTACGATGGAATGCCTGTAATCTGAATAGGGCATGGTCCTGGTGTCATACAGGTAATAGTCGTGAAGCATGGCTCCGCGGACGAGGGCGGGAATGTCGATGTCCCAGTGCCACCTTCTGGCCAGCTGGTAAGCCCGGTTGGCCACATTGACGCAATGGGCATAGGTGGTCCCGCCCTTGTGCTGAGGTATCAGCTTCAGCTTCTGGATGGCCGGATGATCCATCATCTCAGTCAGGCACTGCCTGAAGAGGCAATCATCCTGCAAGGTGTATTCGCGCATCGTGATTGCTCTCCTCCTATGGCTGGAATGTCCCGCGATTACAGGTCGAATATGCTCATCTGCCGGTCCCTTACGGGCAGCTCGCCCATGAACCTGAAGCAATCCTCCGGGTTTGACAGGATGCCGTGGGCCTCGCAGAAGCCGTGGAATAACATCGACAGCGCTTCCGCGTTCGGGCTGGGCAGCGCGTAGGCGTTCCCGTATCGCTGGATATAGCGCTGCTTCAGTCCCGGGAAATGCCTGTCCAGCGCGGCATAATAGTATTCCCGGTCGCCCTCCCTAAGGGTCAGCCCCATGCCAAAATCAATGACGCCCCTGACGCCGGCGCTGACGCAGGCGTCAAGGATGGCAGTGATGTTCTGCGCCGTGTCGTTGATGAAGGGCAATATGGGGGTCAGCCATACAATGGTGGGAATGCCCCTGTCCCGTATCCTCGCCAGGACCTCGATCCGGCGCTTCGTGTTGCAGACATTGGGCTCCAGTATCCGGCACAGATCGTCGTCATAGGTCGTCAGCGTCATCTGTACGACACATTTGGCGGAGCGGTTGATCTCGTCCAGCAGGTCGATATCCCTGAGAATGAGGTCGGATTTGGTCTGTATCGCCACGCCAAAACCATATTTCAGGATGATCTCAAGGCATCTTCCCGTCAGGTTCAGCTTCTCCTCGCAGTGCATGTAGGGGTCGGACATCGATCCCGTGCCGATCATACACCTCTGGCGCTTCGACCTGAGCGCTTTTTCCAACAGCTCCGGCGCGTTCTGCTTGACCTCGACATCCTCGAAGGGGTGCGAAAACTGATAACACGCGCTCCTGCTGTCGCAGTAGATGCACCCGTGGGTACATCCGCGATAGAGGTTCATCCCATAATGACCGCCGCTGCCGGTCAGAATGCCTTTCGCGTTGACAAAATGCATGGCGTCCGCTTCCTCCTGTGGGCGCTGGTCCGTGGACAGGCTAATCCTCTGAAGCGTAGAACGCTTCCAGCATTGGACGCGCCGCCCTGTAGAAAGGTTCCAGACGGGGGTCAAATTGGGTCCCCATGCCCTCGAGAATGATCTGATCCGCCTTTTCAAAGGAGAAGGCGTCCTTGTATACGCGCTTGCTCACCAGGGCGTCGTAGACGTCCGCGATGGCCATGATCCGGGCCTCCAGCGGAATGGCGTCGCCCTTCAGGCCGTCGGGATAGCCCGACCCATCCATGCGCTCGTGATGGTAATGGGCCACGTTTTCGGCGATGCGGCGAAACGATTCGTCGTCGGTGCCCGATAGGATCTCATGTACGATGCGCGCGCCCTCCGCGGCATGGGCCTTCATCTTTTCAAATTCCTCCGGCGTAAACCGGCCCGGTTTTCGGAGAATCGCGTCGTCCACGGCGATTTTGCCCAGATCGTGCATGGGCGCGGCCTTGATGATGTTCCTGCAAAACTCCTCCGGCAGCTGCAGGGCGCTGCTCTTCTGGATGGCGTCGATCAGTATGCGCACGCCCTGGCTGGTCCTGCGGATGTGCCCGCCGGTGGAATTGTCCCGGCTTTCAACCATGGCCGCCATGCCGAGGATCAGCTTGTCGTGCATGACGACGATGTGCTCGGTCTTCACCGCGACCTCCGCCTGCAGATCGGCGTTGTATTGGTCCAGCAGGTGGATATACTTCTGGTTCTGGGTATCGTCCTGTAGAAAAACCTGATATCCACACTGCTTCCTGCCGTCGAAGAGATGGTTGACGGTTGCGATGTAGCACCGGTCGTCGCGCTCGTACACCTGCTTCCCCATGCCAGGGTCGCGCTGAAAACCCTCCAGCCAGCTGCAGACGGTGTCCCGGAGCGTCACCTCTTCGCTGATCGGCTGGTCGACGGTCAGCTGGCGCAGCCCCGGCAATATGTCCTTGGCGGTCTCGTTGCTGCCCAGATACCTGCCCTTGTTATCCACGGTGATGAAGCCGGTGTCGCCCGATTCCACCATCGACTCCACCACCATCTCGCCGACATTGTAATAACCGATGCGGCGGGCGATCAGCAGATAGACGATCTGGGCCAGCACATAGGTGCAGGGGGTCAGTTCATAACCCAGCTGCATCAGGCGATGGCTGACGGCGTAGGCCGCGATGGTGACGGGTATCGGAATGAACAGCAGCAGCAATACCTTTCGCGACACCTGCTTCTTGTTCAGGTAGGTGTACAGCACGATGGCGATATCGGCGATCATGTAGAGCGCGAGGCAGACGTAGTGCAGGGTATGGAAGGGGCCGTACTCCCGCTGTTGAATCCATGCGTCGCCCACCCGAACGATCGTCAGGCTCTTGTAAAACAGTGGGGCATAGCCGATGGTGAGTACGGACAGGTAGACGCCGGCGCTGACGAGCAGCGCGCCCATCCAGAGCGGTCGGGGCACCTGGATCCGGCACAGGCTCAGCTCGCACATCGTGATGAGCCATGGCAGGAAGCAGCCGCCGATATAGATGATCTTCAGCAGTGAAATCGATGCCTCAGGCGTATGATTGGCATACATCAGCAGATAAGCCAGGTTCACGATCGATATCACTATGAACATGACCGTCATGTGTACCTGGAACTGCTTGTGCCAATGGAAGACGTACAACAGCGTCAGCAGGAAGGAAAACAGGAATATGGCCACGTAGTAGGTCTGCTGGTGCATGGACGGAGCTCCTTTCAGAAAATGTTCGAGAGTGATTAAGCGCCTTCCGCACCGGTTCTGCGGAAGGCGCTTTGAGGGTTAAACCGTCAGGAACCCGTGATCAGGCTCATGGTCACGGACCTGATCTTGTTCAACAGCTCGGTGATCTCATCCAGGTTGATCTTGGGCAGGGGCATGATATGGATGATCTGATAGCCGCCCTGGAGATAGAGCAGGAGAATGCACACGATGCCCACGATGGGGATGAAAATGTCGATCAGCTTGTTCTTGTGGGTGCGGGTGTAGGAGAACAGCAGCACGATGGGAGCCACGAGGATCAGCTGTACAGCGTTGCCGAAGCCCATTGCCGTGACGCCCATGACCTCGGTCGCGGTCAGGACCTTCACAATGCCGATCTCCACGATCTCATAGGCGGCCATGGTCAGGAAGATGACCAAATCGGCGACGCCGGCCAACAGCAGCATGATCGAGGCGAATATGGCAAAATGCAGCGAGTTGCGATTTGTGTGCAGAAAGGCCTGATACTCCTCGTAGGTTTTGCCGTGCTTCAGGAAGTGGCGCTCGCGAACCTTGACGTAGATGGCCAGCGCGATAAACACGAAGAAGGTCATCGGTGGCTTTACGGTCAGGAAGGGAAAGGCGTGGAGGGGGATGTACGCGGTGCCCTTGGCGGAATACCACTTCAGCGTCAGGCAGCTCAGCTCATAGGCCACCGGCAGGATCGCGCACAGGCGCAGCAGTATGACCGACTTGCCCTGGAAAAACTTCTTGGGTCGATAGCAGAGGAAGAACAGGAACAGCGTGCACAGAAACAGGTCCACGAACACGTTGAAGGCAATGAACCCGGTACCGCTTGAATGGATCATTTCCTCCACGAACCGCTCGGCACGGCCCGGCTCGGGGTCCAGCGCGCTCAGGGAGCCCAGTATGAAGTGATAGACGCCGAGATAGAACAGCGCGGCCAGCGCCACCATGAACCCCAGGTTTTTCAACAGCTGGGCCGGATAGCTGGTGGTGTGGTTCAGCATCGTGGCGAAGCTGGCCAACAGCAGGAAGGGCAAGGCCATAGCGGCGACATAGCTCAGCGCGTCGCCCAGCGCGGCGTAGTAATTCGCCGTCTCGGGGTTGGCCTTGCTGGCCATGTTGATCAGCACGACCGCCTGGGTGACCACCAGGCAGATCCAGCCGATGATCTGGAAGACTCTGTAGGACAGCGGGCCGCGGAACCTGATGTCATCATGGGCGCCCCGCTCGTAAAGCCTGACGCGGCGGCGACGGCCGCTGCTAACTGTCATATCCTTTGCATTGTTCTCCATTCGGGTTTGCCTCCTTCGTGTTGGGTGCGTGGTGGATGAACCGGGGAAAGGGGATCAGCTTTCGCTGTCTGAAACGCTGTCCAAGGCATCCTCCGGCACCTTGCCCCAGACGTTGTCCGGCTGGTATACAAAGGTCGGATTGTCGGGGAACTCGATGCCCCGGCGCTCGAACATCAGCTTCAAACGGCGGCTCAGCTGCCTGAGCGCGGATGTCTGCGTGTTGCTCTTCACTTCAATGCAGATCTTCAGCGCCAGTCTGCCATCCTCCAGGGTGTCCGCGCCATCGTAGAAAGCGGGACGCACCAGGCCGGGCACACCGTTCATGAGCCCGGGCAGCTCTTCGTACAGTATGGCTTCGATTTCAGTCAGGCTGGCGTCGGAAGCGATCGCCAGGCTCATGGTCTGGCGGACCACCTCCTGGTCCGAATTGATGATGTCGCGCAGCGAGGAGTTGTTGTAGATCTTGGTGTCGTTTCCGAGGGCCACCTTTGTGGTGCGCAGGCCGATCTCCTGCACGACGCCGGACCAGCTGCCCACGGTGATGAAGTCGCCCACCTTCAGATGGCCCTCCACCAGGATGAAGAAGCCGGCGACGATATCGCTGACCAGATCCTTCGCGCTCATGGAGACGGCCAGCGTGATGATGCCGGCGGAGGCCAACAGCGCCTGGGTGGGTATGCCGAACCGGGACAGGCCGTAATAGATGAACGCGATGACGCACACATATTTGAGGGAGCTGTTCAGCAGCAGGCAGATGGTTTCCACGCGCAGGTCGGAAACCCTCGCTATGGCATAAAGTATGCGGCCGGCGAGGGACACGAACACATACAGCGCAAACAGCAGGAACAGACACGAGGTCAGGGCAAATATATTCGCGCCCTTTTCCCAGCCGCCGTACAACACGTAGGCCAGGCTGTTCAGTCCGGCGATGCCGGTGCCGTTGGAGAGGCTGCCGTACACGAGGGGCAGCAGGCTGATCGCGCAGAAGATCAGCAGCAGGCGGTAGGCGATGGTCTTGACGCGCATGCCGGGCGTCTGGTCTGCCACGGGAACATCCCGGTGCCAGCGCTTATCAAAGCCCCGCTTCTGCTGGATATGGACGATGCTTGTGATCTTGGAGAGCTGCAGGGTCTGCTCGGTAAGGGACAGCTTCTTCGGGGCTGACGCCTCGGTGTCCTCCCTGGCGGCGGGTGGCGCGGCGTCTACCACGTCGCGCTGGTAGTGGAACAGCGCCACGAAGATGATCAGCGCAATGCAGATCAGCTCGATGACGGCGATGCGCAGCGCGGTGTAGAGGGACTCGTTGTCGGACGTTCTCTCAGAGACGGGCACAAACCAGTAGTTCTCCGATTCGCTGAATCCGGCGTAGTAGCTCTTGCCGCCGTATTTCAGGAAACCGCTGTTGGTATTCTTCAGCTTGTCGGCGCTGTAGCCGAAATCCTCGATGGACTGGCCGACAAAGCCGAGGCCCGTGGTAGCGGAGACGGTCAGGTTGTCGCGGTCAAAGGCCAGCGCGTGCTCCGGGAGCCCGACGATGGTGTTGGCCAGCACACTGCTCACACCCAGCGGCTTGGTCAGGTAATCCCGAAGGGCAGGATCAATGCTGATCTGCACAAAGCCGTCGGCCTTGTCCTCGTCGTTGCGCAGGCTGACGCCGATGAACTGGGTGCGCGCGCCGGTGACCTCATCCGGCATGGGCGGCCGCACGACGTGGTCCGCGCCCTCCAGCAACCCCAGGAAGGCGTAGGAAGGATCGTTCTCGTCGCGGCTGAGCCTGAAATGGTCGTAGGGGGAGTTGGTGACGATCACCTTGCCGTCGGGGTCGAAGACATAGATGTGCTCAACCTCGAGCTTCTGGCTCATCTGTGCCAGATCCTTGCGGGTGATCTGGTCGATGCCTTTGGATTTGACATAATCCCGGGCCACGCGGCACTGAATCAGGTATTGGTCATCCAGCCAGCTGTTGATGCGCTTCTGGGTGTTTTCATAGGTCTCCAGATTGGCAACGGCGGAATCGGCGTAGCTATGTATCGTGTTCAGCTCGTTGGTGACGCCGTTGAGCACCTGGACGTACCAGCTGATGCCGAATATGGCGATCGTCAACAGCAGGCCATAGGCCGTCAGCTGTGTGCGCAGGGCCTTGCCGCTCTGTTCGTGACGGTCGAGGGTCAGGCTGATGAAGTGGACGAACAGCCACAGCATGACCGTTGCGATGAGGCTGATGTACAACGCCTGGGACATATAGGCGATGTATTCCAGTATACTCGTGCCGCAGATGATATAGATTTCCCCATAGGGAACTACGGTGCCGAGGATCATGGAATCTATGGACTGCAACAGTCTGCCCCTGGTGCCGGTGCCAGGGAAGAGAAGCTGGTATCCCAGGCGCAGTCTCCGGGCGGCATTAGCGTCTTTGAAGCTGTCCAGGTCGATATCCGGATCAGCCTCATAGAGCGCGAGGCTGCTGCCCCAGGGTATCCCCTTGGAGATACTGGCGCTCAATGGTACCATGAACATGGTCTTTCCCACCTGATCCCCGTTGGGGTGGGCCAGGATCTCCCCGCTCTGCCGGTCAACGACGACGACGCTGCCGTTGTGCCCCACCTTCAGCTGGGTGATGCGGTCGATGGCAAAGCAGCCCTTCAGCACATCGCTGACCGACTGGCTGTCAGCGGAATAATTCTGGGAGAGGGTGATCCCGGACGCGGCGGCCTCGGTGCGGCTCACGAGCATCTGCGAATAGGTCTGCATGACGGAATCCTCGTTGGACTGAATCGCCGGCAGGAGATTCGCGATCTGGGAGTAGGCCTGGCTGATCTGAGGATCCAGCGTCTTCATGTACCGGACGTTGTAAAAATAACAGGAAAAGAAGAAGCAGACGATGAAGGAAACCACCCATACCAGGTACATCCGCACCTTGCGCCACATCAGCTTCTTTTCGTAAGAGGAGAGAACCTTGTGAGAAGGATTGTTCATGGATTCCCGACTCCTTTACATCACAGTATTATCCGCAAAACACCTTTGGACGACAGATCAGTCGTCGTCATCCTCCGACTTCATTTCGCCGTAGAAGTTGACAATGATGGAGGTGATCAGTGCGACCACGATGATGCCGTACAGCCCCAGTATGACCGAGAGCAGCCGTCCCATGGGGGTGACCGCGGCAAAATCGCCGAAGCCGATGGTGGTCACGATGGCGAAGCAATACCACAGCGCGTCGCTGAAGGTGGCGATGCCCTCCTCCAGGTGGGGCAGCACCAGCGAGAAGGCCACGATCAGCAGCACGATGCCAAAGAGGATCTCCGCGGCATAGGTCTTGCGGATGATCTTCTTCAGCGTGGGCATGTCGATGCGCGCAAAGGCGATGGTGGCCACGTGGGCCACGCACTGCCACGCGATGAACAGGATCATGGAGATCATCTCCATCTGCCACATCAAGATGATGATCACCGCGATCAGCGCCAGATTCAGCAGGGTGCCGCGGCGGGTCCGGTCGCGCAGTATGGTCAACACCCGGCTGAAGACCAGCGAAGCCTCGTAGAGCCAGGCCACGATCCTGAAGTTGATGTCCTGGGTGTAGGCGTCAAAGCTGAGCACCGCGCCGTCGGCATTCTGCCGGCTGAGCAGGATCAGCGCGGCGCAGGCCAGAAAGACCACGGCGTAGACTGTATGCCGTACCCCATCCAGCCGGTGCCTGCCCCGGGCAAGGATGATGCGAATGCCCTGGGCCAGCGCCATGCCCAGGAACATCAGCGCCACGAGTCCCCATTTTCCCGAGGTGTTGCCCTTGTCCAGGGCAGAAAAGAAGTATTCGACGTAATAACCGGCGAGCGCCAGTACCGCGACGGAAAGCAGACCGTCCAGGACGGTGAGCAGCGTGGCGTTTTTAACCGTTTTCTGTGTATTCATTGCAGCGGATCTCCTCGCGTGTCAGTGGGCAGCCTTTTTGCTCTGCTTCGGCTGCGGGGACGGGTGGAATTTCCTGTTGTAGGCGTCGATGATCCCTTGATGGCCCTTCTGCCGCAGGCCGTGGTAGGTCAGCTGGCGGATGATGTCGTAGATCACGGCCATCAGCGGCACGCCGATCAGCATGCCCAGTATGCCCCAGAGCCCGCCGAAGAGCAGTATGCCAAACATGACCCACAGCGCCGACAGGCCCGTGGAATCGCCCAGGATCTTCGGGCCGATCACGTTGCCGTCCAGCTGCTGCAGTATGATGACGAAGATCAGGAACATCAGCGCGTGCATCGGGTTGTCCAGCAGCAGCAGCAGCGCGCAGGGAATCGCGCCGATAAACGGCCCGAAGAAGGGGATGATGTTCGTCACGCCCACGATGACGGCGATCAGCAGCGCGTTGTTGAAGCCCATCAGCAGGCAACCCACAAAGCAGATCACGCCCACGATGGCGGAATCCAACAGCTTGCCCATGAAGAAGCCGTTGAACATGCGGTCAGCGAATTTGACCTCGTTCAATATCCATTCGGCCCACGAGGGCTTGAACAGTCCGCGCACGATCATGGTGGCCTGAGCGGCCAGCTGTTCGCGCTTGGACAGGAAGTAAAGGGCCACGATCGCGCCGATCATCAGGTCCCTCAGCGCGCCGAAGGCGCTGGACACCTTGGAGGCCGAGCCCGCGAGAATCGGCCCGATGGAATCAAAGAGATTCGTGGTGCTGCTCAGGTCGTTCTGCGTAAAGCCATTCAGCCAGGAATCGACCTTCTGGATGGCGGCCTCGATGTATTCGACGTGCTCCGGATGGCCCTTGGTGTATTCGTTGAGGAAGGTCGTGACCCTGTCCTGCAGGGTCTGGAACTGGGCGGGAGCCGCCTTGGCGATCTCTATGACGCTGGACACCAGCCTGGGCACGATCAGCAGTATGATGCCCGCCACGATCAGTATGGCGATGACCAGAGCCAGCACGTTGGCCAGGCCATAGGCCTTCCCGCCGAACCGGCGGTTGAGCCAGTTCGCCAGCGGCGTGACGAGGTAGGCGATGACCCCGCCGAATACAAAGGGTCGCAGGATTTTCAGCAGCAGGCTCATAAATCCCGGCTGACCGGCGGTGAAGAACACCTTGTTGGCGAACAGGATCCCGAGGGCGATAACAATCAGGGCGGTAAGGCCCCATTTGAAATATTTCTCGTTTTCCTTGTTTTTCATATTACCATAATCCTTTCAGAAGAGCATTGACGGAGCGTCAGCGCCTGAGCCTGGGCGGTTGTATCACACCGGGAATCGTTGTGTTGAGAGTGAGGATCAACCCGCCGAGGCCATTGATCAGCAGGTCGGTGAGAAGGCCGGGGAGGTATCCCCCCGCGCCGGTGACCAGCGACGTGATCGGCACAAGGGTCTTGTGCGCGTTCGTATAATCCAGCGTGAGCGTCGACGCGGGCTCCATCGTGAAAACCTCGTGGATCAGGGGCGCGGCTCCCGCGCCGTAATACAGATCGGCCGTGAGGATCAGGCCGTCGCCCGCGGCTTCGTCGAAGGGCCTTGAATCGAAGGTCACGCCGACATAGGTCCCGCCGGCGTTGATATCCAGCTGGCCGTTCAGCGCGTCGTCAATTTGATTCAGGGCGAGGCTGGCGTCCGATTGCATCGTGGGCATGTCGAGACGTCCGTTGAGCGTCTCCGCCGTCACGTTGGACTCCCCGTGAAACAGCGGCTCCCGGCCCCGGAGGTCCAGCATAAACCAGAGCTCGTCGCCCTGGCGCATCGCAAGGTTCGCTTCCAGGTCTTTGGTGGGCAGCCGGAGGACCGCGGTCGCGGTATCCCGGGTGATCTCAACCCGGGCATCCGCATAGACCTTCGAGCCGTCGGCGTTGGTAAAGGTCGCCGTGGTGAAGCTGCCGTCGGACAGGCTGTGGGAATAGGTCGTCGCGCTGAACTGGGGCAGTATATTCTCGGGCATCAGCGCCTTGGCGTTTTCGGCAGTGATCTCCAGCCCAGCTTTGTTCGCGGTCTCGGCCATCGAGATGATGCCTTTGTTTTCAAAGGCCCAATCCACAAAGGATTCCCATGCGCCGTGGAGGTTCGGACCGCTGATGTTGCAGCTTTGGCGGACGTCGTAGGTGGACCCGTTCGCCCGGAACACCCCGTATTCGGGTTCGGAGGTGACCACGCATTTGGAAAGGCGATCGAGCACCGGGCTGGTCACGGCCTTGGCCACGATGGGCTTCAGCCGGGACGCCGGCGCGATTGTCCCGGTCTCACGGGCCGGCGGGGCTGAATCCACGGCAGCTTCCGACGCCGGCCGCCTCGCGGGGAGAAACATCGAGACGACGGCGGTCACGATAGCGATGATATTCTGGATGGGTATCGTAATCACATAGCTGGGCAGCAGAGTGGAGGCGAAGGTGATGCCATCCTCCGAACGCACCCCGCCGACGGACAGGCCCCTTTTGCCCTTGAGATCGATGTCCAGTTGAATGCCGTCATCAAGGAGGATCAGAGAAGGATCGACGGCGTTGAGCAGTATGCCTGTCTTTTTGGCCTGCTGCAACAAGATGGGGTCCGGACATAGCGTCTCCATGAGCGACTGGTAGGCGGCGAGGTCGACGGTTATATCGTTAGACAGCCGCCATCCCGTCGATGCTTCCCCTGGCAACGCGGTCGGGCTCTCAGCGCCCGCGCACACACCGCACAGGCCCAGCGCGAAGGCAATCAACAGCGCAACAAATCTCTTCAAATATTCCCACTCCCATCTGTTTGCTTTCTGTAAGCTTTTAAACTGTATACCCATATAGTCCTACATATATCAATATTATAGCGGCAGAGGCCCCGTATTGGGGATGAAAGATGATAAAAATATGTTAAATATGCAAAGAATATGAAGGCGTGTGGATAGAAATAATACAATATGCCGTGGACAACGGCCTTTGCGTCATGTATAATGTATTGTATATAAAAATGATCTCATCCATAGGAGAAATGCCATGATCTTTTCCAGGCGCAAAACCATAGGCGTATTCATAACGAAGACATTCGCGGTGTTTGACAACGCCTTCCTTCACGCGCTGGATAGCGAGGGTAAACGGCTCGACTATGACATTGTGGTCTACGCCACGGTCGGCTATTACCTGACCCAGAGCGATTACGACGTCCAGGAAAAGAACATATTCCGCTTTGCCGCGATAGAAAAGCTGGACGGCATCATTGTCGTTCCCGAGAGCTACGAGCGGGGGGAATTCCGAGAGCTGCTCTATGGGATGCTGCGCCGAGCGCGCTGTCCTGTCGTGGCTGTGCGCGACGATAATCGTATGTATGATTGTGTCTATACCGACGAGCGCGAGGCCATTCGTCCCCTTGTGCGCCACCTGATCGAGGACCACGGCCTGAGGCGCATCTGCTTTCAGACGGGATTCCCCGGTCATGCCGAATCGGAAGCCCGCCTGGAGGTTTTCAGGCAGGAAATGGAAGCCCATGGGCTTTCCGTTGACGAGGACGACGTCTGCCCCGGCAATATGTGGTCGAACTGCGGCGAAGCGGCCTATGCCCGCTTCTTCTCGGATCCCGAGCGTCGCCCGGAGGCGGTCGTCTGCGCCAATGATTATATGGCCGTAGGGCTCATGCGCGAGCTGAAAAAGCACAATCTTCGCGTCCCGGAGGATGTGATCGTCACCGGGTTTGACAATATCCCGGAGCTTGGCGTGGATGTGCCCAGCCTGACGACGGTACAGCCGGATTACGCGGGCATGGTCACCAGGGCCATGAATCATCTGGACCGTCAGATAAAAGGCGGCTGGAGGCCGAAGGGCCAGACCCGGCTTCCCCTTAACGGACGGCTTGTGCTGGGGGAGAGCTGCGGCTGCGGGAGGCGCTCCCCGGAATACTTCCGGCAGGTCAGCCAGAAAACCACCCACCTGCTGGAGCTCGAAAACGACCAGGACGCCATGATGAACAACATGAGCATCGATCTCGGCGCTTGCGACGATCTGACGGAGCTGCATGGCGTGATGATCAGCCCCAGGTGCTATAATCCCATATTGCGCGATCACTACCTGTGTCTGTTTGGCACGCCGGACGCGCTCATGGAGGAGGAGGGGGAACAGGCCTGTCTCGTTCACGCCATCCGGGATGGCCGGGACTGCGGCATGCCGATGGTGACCTTTGACCGGGTCAACCTGCTGCCGCCGATGGCCGAGCGCCCCGACGAGCCCCAGATGCTGTATGTGAAGCTGCTGCATCAAAACCGGCACAATTTCGGCTACAGCGTATTTCACTATGAAGCGGGGGAGGTGCCTTCGCGCACCTACGTGCAGACCAACGCGCTGATGTCCATCGCTCTGGCGAACATCTACCGACGCAAGGAGCTGATGCGTCTGTACGAGGAACGGCGGCTGAGCAGCATCACGGATTTGCTGACCGGCCTGCTCAACCGGCGCGGCCTGCTGGAGCGGATCGAGCCCATGTGGCCCGGGCTGATCGGCCGGAGAATCGCCTTTGTCTGCATCGACATGGATCATCTGAAGCAGATCAACGACACCTATGGCCATTCCGGGGGCGATCGCGCCATCCGACTGGTGGGACAGGCGATTCGGGAAGCGCTGCCCTCCGGCGCGTCCGCCGCGCGAATCGGCGGGGATGAATTTGTCGTGTTTATCCCGGAGGGCGAAAGGGCAAAAGCCATGATCCAGGACTTTGAAGATGCGCTTACGCGGCTCAACGAAGCGGAGGATCTCGCCTTTACGGTCACGGCCAGCGTCGGCCTGGCCGATAAGCGGATGAATGACAAGGATACCATCGAAAAGTGCATCCAGATCGGGGACAAGGCGATGTATCGCGCCAAGGAGGCCCATCACATGAATCGCACGAACTGATCCCGGATGTATCACACAAATGAGTCATGCTCTATTGTTGGGGAGGATCTGACATGACCTTCAAGCCCAGGTTTTCACTGAAAAAGAAACTGGTTATACTCATCGTTTCCATCATCGCCGCCATCAGCATATTGGCCGGCTTGTTCAGCTACAAGGGCATCAACGATATTACCCGGACCATGTATGTCAATCGGTCAAGGGAGCTGTCGGCCACTGCCGCGGCCATGCTCGACCCGCAGATGGTCAAGGACGTCAGGGACCGGATCATGGCGATCTATAACGCCTCGGAGCCCCGCGTCAGCTCGGAGGAATGGGAATCCCCGGAATTCGATGCCTACATTCAACAGTTTGACGCGGTCGCGGAGACGGAAGCGTTCAAGACAATACAAAAACAGCTGCGGATCGTCCAGGACAACAATGACCTCCAATGCGCCTACCTGGTATGGTTCGATCTGGAAACACAGTCCACGATCTACCTGGTGGACGGCACCTATGGCGAGGACTACACCCCGCCCGGGTGCTTTGACGCCATCATGTACGACGTGGACCGCGAGGCCATGAAGAACCCGGAAAACGGCATCGCCCCGGACGTCACCAATACCCCGCAATACGGGTGGGTGGTCGTCGCGGGAAGCCCGGTATTCCTGGATGGCGAGCTGATCGCCTTCGCCGCGGCGGAGATCTCGATGAATGCCGTCATGAACCAGAGAAACCGCTACCTGCTGATCGCCTTCTCCGCGCTGCTGATCCTGGCTGTGGTGTTCATCACCCTCAGCCTCCTGCTGATCGACCGGACGATCATCCGTCCGATCAACAAGCTGTCGGATACCTCGGAGAAGTACTGGAGCGGGGGAACGACGTCGATACGAAACGAGTTCTCCCAGCTGCAGATCCATACCGGCGACGAGATCGAAACGCTGTCCAACGCCATGAAGCAGATGGAGCAGAACATCAACGATCAGTTCACCAAGATACTGGAAACCACACAAAAGCTGATCACCACCCGGGAACACGCGGATGAAATGGATCGGATCGCCAATGTGGACGCGCTGACCAAGGTGCGCAACAAGCGCGCCTACGACGAAAAGGTGGCCCAGCTGAGCGAAGGGCTGCGGACGGGGGACATATCCGACTTCGGCATTGCGATGATCGACCTGAACGACCTGAAGAAGATCAATGATAGCTACGGCCACGACAAGGGCGATATCGCCATACAGAAGCTGTGCGGCATGATCTGCTCGGTGTTCAAGCATTCCCCGGTCTACCGGATCGGCGGCGATGAGTTCGCCGTGGTGCTGGAGGGCCATGATCTTGAAAACGTGGACGTGCTGATCAAACAGCTGGAGGGCGAGGTCAACCGGAACACGGCCAACGAGCGGCTGGAGCCCTGGGAGCGGAGCAGTGCCGCGATCGGCTATGCCCGGTACAGGAAGGGCGACAGCCCCGAGGCTGTTTTCAAGCAGGCGGACAAGGCGATGTATGCGCGGAAAAAGGCGATGAAGGCGATGAACGGCAGGATATAGCGTTTGCCTTCCTTCCAGGAAGCGTGGTCCCCATATTCGGATTATACCGCCATAGTAAATCATTATCAAGCCTGACTGGATATACTGGGAAGCATGTGTTATAATGTTGGTATAAATTACTTATGCTTCAGCGCAGAGGTGGGTCACGATGACGATCAGCGATCAATACGTACTGGATCACTTTGACGAGGCCATTGTAAAGGGCTACATTAAGGCCTATTTTCAGCCCATCGTCAGGACGCTAACGGAATCCGTCTGCTGCGCGGAGGCGCTGGCCAGGTGGGAGGACCCGGCCCATGGGCTTATTTCACCGGTTGACTTTATACCTGTGCTGGAGCGGCATGACCTGATCTATCGCATGGATATGGCGATTCTCAGTCAGACCTGCGCCTTTTATCAGGCGTTACAGGACAGGGGCACAGGGGTTCACTCATTCTCGGTGAACTTTTCAAGGTTGGATTTTACCAAGCCGGGGTTTTACGGGGACGTCGAAGGCATCCTCGATGCCCAGGGGGTGCCCCATGAGGCGATCAAAATAGAAGTGACCGAAAGTGTCATGTTCGCCGACGAGGAACAATTTCAGAAGGTTTTCGATATGCTGAAGGCAGCGGGCTTTACTGTCTGGATCGATGACTTCGGCAGCGGCTATTCCTCGCTGGGCCTGTTGCAGGATTACGCCTTTGATCTGCTCAAGATCGACATGCTGTTCATGCGGGATTTTACCCACAGATCCCGGCAACTGGTTGCCTCCATCGTCAAAACCAGCAAGGCGTTGGGCATCCTGACGCTCATTGAGGGCGTTGAGACCCAGGCGCAGGCCCGATTCATAAAATCCATAGGATGTGACGCGATACAAGGCTTCTATTACTCGAAGCCATTAAAGCCGGAGGATTTCCTGGCGTTCCTGTCTGAAAGAGCGGTGGAGAGCCCTGATGAGAAGCAATACTGGAATCAGGTGGGTCGCTTCGACCTGCTCAGCCTCAATCCATTTGACCAGGGGAAGGCCGCGTCCACTGTCGCGCAAAGTGATATCCCACTGGCGATGATCGAATGCACCTGGGGCAGGGGCGACTACGTCTATGCCAACGACGCCTATCTGGCCAGTATCAAATCCCTGGGCTTTGACTCCATCCAGGCGCTCGAGCATTTTTACAACGATAAGATCAGCCTGCACTACAATCCGATGAAAAACCTGCTCATCGAGGCGGTCATGAAGGAGACGGTGCAGGAAGTCGATTACGTGTCCGGGGACGTTTTCTACAAATTCAGGGCAAAGTGCATCGCCAAATCCAAGGCGTTGAACAAGGCAATGGTTATCGCCACGCTGAACACGTTCAGGGAGGATGCTACCGTCAAGAATATGTCGGAGCTCGTGCAATACAGTCAAGCGCTGTATGCTTCGTATGAGCATGTCAACCTGTGCTTCCCGGATAAGAACGCATCGATCCGCCTGTTCTCCAAGGCCAATTTTCAGACCGCCCACCAGCTTCTGGGCTTGCGCGACGGCATACGCTCCTTTGCCGAGAAGGAGGTTCACCCGGACGACCGGGAGCGTTACCTTCGCTTCTTCAACATGGATACCCTGGACGAACGCGTTTCCTCCAACAAGGGCTTTATACAGCAGGGCTTCAGAATCCACGATATGAACGAGGTCTATGCCTGGCATCAGGTTCGCATTACTCTGGTTCCCACGGTCATGGAGAAAATGTACATCTATACGATACAGGCCATGTCGGATATCAGCACGCGGATCGCCGAGCTGCTGATCCGGGAACACCCTGAGATGCTGGAGTAGCGCAGCTCGCCGAGCCATTTTCATAACACTATGCAATAGTTGCGCGGACGACAGCGCCCCAACTGGACGGTGGAAGGCGGCATCAGAGCGGCCTATCCTCCGAAAACAGGGACGTCTGACCGTCGATCCAGGACTGCTGGGGCACGTCGTGCACCCGGTCCCCGTTCATGTAGTTTCCGATCAGGAAGGGCGACGCCGGGTCGTGGAGGCGGCTCTGCGCCATCACGACGGCGGGCTCGGCATTCGCGTAGCAATATCTGCAAAGGTGCCGGCAGGTGTTATAGGCACCGATATCGCAGGCCAGGTAGCACGCGCACTCCGCGCGCGCCTGTTTTCTTTTGGGGACAATCAGGCGCTTGCCGATGGCCCTTTCATAATCGCTGACGCGCATGCATCCGCCGCAGTCCGCGCCGAAAGCGGCCAGCTCATCTCCCTCCGCGCAGGGCCTGACCGTCATGCCGTGGGCGGACGCGATTTCTATGATGGCCTTGCCCAGGGTCAGCCGCTGCTCCGGCGTCACCGTCCTCACTTCAGGGAAGTTGCGCCTGACCTTCGGATAGAGGTCGATGAAGCTGATCACCACTGTGTGGGTGTGGCCCTCCAGTGTCCGCGCCATCCGTTCAAAGGCGCGGAGATGATAGTCGATGGTGTACCGCCCGGAGATAAAGATCGGGTCGTAGCGCCAGCCCACAGCGTTGACGCCCACCAGGTCAGACAGCCGGTTGAAATCATTGAGCACGCCGTGCTTGTCGGGCACATGGGGCTCGATGTCGCGACCGTAGGGCGTGATCGTGACATACCAGTATTGTCCGTAGGGCTGCAGCAGCTTCATGTGCGCAAACATCGGCGACGGGTTCTTCGTGCAGAAGCCGATGACATCCACCACCGAGGGATCGAGGCGGTACCGGCTGACCTGTTGGGGATCATAGGGATTGCGCACGCAAACAAAACCCGCCCTGAGACGGTTGGCGAACCATGTGGCATAGAACGCCGGTATATCTGTGCGCTGGCCTGTGTTGATGATCATATGATGAACTCCCATGATATAAAGTATTGAATCCCTTTTCGACGTTCCCCTGTAAAAATCCTGCCATGTTAAATATCGGGGTATGCGTCCCAACCATTGACAAATCATGTGGATTTGAATATAATAACACATGAATGAATGTTCAAATGATTGGAGGTGATGACGATGCCGGATTCGCTGCCTGCGATGGCAGCGTCGGGGGATAACGCCGCGCTGCGGGACCGCGTGTTGAAGGAGATGCCCGACGAGGAAAGCCTGTACGACCTCGCGGAGCTTTTCAAGGTATTCGGCGACACCACCCGCATTCGCATACTGTATGTGCTGTTTGAAGCGGAGATGTGCGTATGCGACATCGCCCAGATCCTGAACATGACCCAGTCGGCGATTTCCCATCAGCTGCGGGTGCTGAAGCAGGCCCGGCTGGTGCGCAACCGCCGGGAGGGCAAGCAGATCTATTATTCTCTGGCGGACGACCACGTGCGGACGATCATCGGCCAAGGGATGGATCATATCGATGAATAATGTGAATTAGGAGGATATTACCATGAAGAAGACGTATAAGATCGACGTGGACTGCGCGAACTGCGCGAACCTGATGGAGGACACCGCGAAGAAGACTCCAGGTGTCAAGGACTGTACCGTAAGTTTCATGACCCTGAAGATGAAGGTTGAATTTGACGAGGGCGCGGACGTGGAAGCCGTGATGAACAAAGTCCGGGACAACTGCAAGAAGGTCGAGGACGACTGCGAAATCTTCCTGTAATTCAAGTGATAAGGGCGGGATCGGCGTGGGTTCGTTTCCCGCCCGTTTCATCTATCTTCCTATACTGCGAAAGAAAGGGTGTGGCGATGTGAACAAGAAGCAGAAAAACCTGTTGATTCGCATCATCGTTGCCACCGTGTTTTTCATACCCCTGTATCTGATCTCCGAGGGCATCGTCCATGTGGATATGCCCAGGTGGGCCCTGTTCCTGCTGTTTCTGATACCGTATCTGACGGTGGGCTATGACATCATCCGCAAGGCCCTGCTGGGCATCAGGAACGGCAGGATGTTCGATGAATGTTTCCTGATGACAGTGGCCACCATCGGGGCCATCGCCCTGGGTGAATACGGCGAGGGCGTGGCGGTCATGCTGCTGTATCAGGTGGGCGAGCTGTTCCAGAGCTACGCCGTGGGCAAGAGCCGCAAGAATATCTCAGAGCTGATGGACATTCGCCCGGATTATGCCAACATCGAGCAGCCGGACGGCACTCTTGAGCGGGTCGACCCGGATGAGGTGGAGGTTGGCACGGTCATCGTGGTACAGCCTGGCGAGAAGGTGCCCATCGACGGCATCGTGGTCGAGGGCAGTTCGGCGCTGAACACCTCGGCGCTGACCGGCGAGAGCAGGCCCCGGGAGGTCGCGGTGGACGACACGGTGCTCTCAGGCTCCGTCAACATGTCAGGTGTGCTGAGGATTCGCACCACAGCGGAGTTCGACGAATCCACCGCGTCAAAGATACTGGACCTGGTGGAAAACGCCGCGTCCCGGAAGTCGAAATCCGAAAACTTCATCTCGAAATTCGCCCGGGTGTATACGCCCTTCGTGTGCTATGCAGCCCTGGCGCTGGCGCTGCTGCCGCCGCTGTTCACGATGGTCACGGGCATAGGAATGGCGAACTATGCCGGCGTCGGCGAGCTCTGGCGCGACTGGATATTGCGCGCATGCACCTTCCTGGTCATTTCCTGCCCCTGCGCGGTGGTCATCTCGGTGCCGCTGAGCTTTTTTGCGGGCCTGGGCGGGGCCAGCAACCAGGGCATACTGAGCAAGGGCTCCAACTACCTTGAAACCCTCTCTGAGGTCACCACCGTGGCCTTCGACAAGACCGGCACCATCACAAAGGGCAATTTCGAGGTCACCGCGGTGCATCACAGCCGGCTGGACGAATCGAAGCTGCTGGAATACGCGGCGCTGGCGGAGTGCCATTCCTCCCATCCCATCAGCCTGAGCCTGCAGAAGGCCTATGGCGGGAAGGCGGACCCGACCCGCGTGAGCGACCTCGAGGAGATCAGTGGACATGGAATCGTCTGTAAGGTGGACGGTACGGATGTGGCGATCGGCAATGAAAAGCTGATGAACCGACTGGGCATACCGTTTCGTCACTGCCACCACGTGGGCACCATCATCCACATGGCCGTGGCAGCGGAATATGCCGGCCATATCGTGATCTCTGACGAGCTGAAGGCCCATTCTCGGGAGGCGATGGCCGAGCTGAGGCGGGCGGGCATTGAAAAGACGGTCATGCTCACCGGCGACACCGAGGCTGTGGCGAAGCAGGTGGCGGCGGATGTAGGCCTGACCGAGTATCGCGCCGAACTGCTGCCCCAGGACAAGGTAGCCTGCGTGGAAGCGCTATTGAAGGAATGCACCGGAAACAAAAAGCTGGCCTTCGTGGGTGACGGCATCAACGACGCGCCCGTGCTGTCCCGCGCGGACATCGGCATCGCCATGGGCGCGCTGGGCTCAGACGCGGCGATAGAGGCGGCGGACATCGTCCTGATGGATGACGACCCGCTGAAGATCGCCAAGGCCATCAAGATCTCCCGCAAATGCCTGGGCATCGTCAGGCAGAACATCGCCTTTGCACTGATCGTCAAGGCCCTCTGCCTGATCCTGGGCGCGATGGGCAGGGCGAATATGTGGGTGGCCATCATCGCCGACGTGGGCGTGATGGTACTCGCCGTATTGAACGCCATACGTTGTCTGTTCGTCAAGAACCTGTAAAGAATTCTTCAGTTAGAAAGGTTTTCTTTACTATACCGAAGGGGCTGTCCGCCGCTGCTAAGAAATCAAAGCCTGGCTTTTGAGACAGTCCCTTCAACTGGTTA
The DNA here is from genome assembly GCA_017512905.1 of Clostridia bacterium. GTDB lineage: Bacteria > Bacillota > Clostridia > Christensenellales > Aristaeellaceae > UBA2862. Next base: position 80,238 of record JAFWEL010000130.1, on the reverse strand, counting down.
AACAAACACATTCCTGTCTGGATCGTAATGAAAACCAACCCCATTCATGGTATCCAGCAGGGTCTGCTTATCGACATCCATATCTTCGCATAAATCATCCAGCGAGGCATAGAAGTCCCTCAGTTTTGTGTTCAGTACGCTGTACAGGATCATCGGATCCTTTGGCAATGCGGACATCAGCGTTCCTTCCTTTCATTTCAGACTGTTATATAGCTTTACAGTATGACAGACGCGAGCGGATCGACTCAACAAAAAAGGCACTTTGAAATTCAAAGTGCTCATAAAAACTTGGTGACCCATTGGAGACTCGAACTCCAGACACCCTGATTAAAAGTCAGGTGCTCTACCGACTGAGCTAATGGGTCGCAGTGGCTGGGGCGGCAGGGGTCGAACCTGCGAATGCGGGAGTCAAAGTCCCGTGCCTTACCGCTTGGCTACGCCCCATCAGAGCGCCGCACCAATCAAAGAAATGGGGTGGGTAGTGGGGCTCGAACCCACGACCTCCAGGGCCACAACCTGGCACTCTGACCAACTGAGCTATACCCACCATAACTGGCGCGCCAGAAGGGACTCGAACCCCTGACCCACGGCTTAGAAGGCCGTTGCTCTATCCAACTGAGCTACTGGCGCAACCTCAGACGCAAGCAGGAGAACCATCCCGCTGACATTTAAGAATTATACCATCTTTTGATGGATTTGTCTACACTATCGGCGCTAATAAACCAACATTTTACCTTTACAGACGGGACCGCGCCTTTGAGTATCGTGCCCTCTGCGAATCATCATTCTCCAGAACCGCCGATTTTTGCGCGCAGATCATCTGCGAGCTTGTACCAATGTTGCACGGTGTTTTCAAGGAAAAAATAATGGGCAAAATAAAAACCCAGCAGCACCGCCAGAGCCAGCATGACGATGGCGGCCAGCGGATTGGTCTCGGGATGCAGCACAGCCATATCCAACGCAAAAAGCTCAGCAAGTGCTGTCATCACCAGTACGATCAGGTGAATCAACCGCTCGTGCTGCAGCCAACGCAGCTTTTCAAGGTGCAATTCATACAGCGCCGTGGATGGGGCGTGGGACATCATGGATTGCTCGTGGGCCCTGCAATATCGCTTCATGTTGATGCCGAATTGATCGCGCATTGGAATCACCACATGTTTATGTTGCTTGGTCGGATTTGTTATTTGATGATAACGCCCCTTCCCGTACAGGAAGGGGCGTTAACACGGACTTTTTTACGGGGATCAGTCACGGGACAGGATGGTCTTCTCGGTTTCCACGTCGAAGAAGTGGAGACGATTGACGTCGAAGCCCACCTTGATCTTGTCGCCGCCGCGGGAGGTCGTGCGCGGGTCGACGCGGGCGATGAAGTTCTCGTCCTTGCCACTGGTGGTCATGTAGAGGTAGGTTTCAGAGCCCATCAGCTCGATGATCTCAACATCAACATCGATGCAGGCATCGGGGTAGGTGGAGGTGAACACCGGGTCATCGGAGATATTTTCGGGACGAATGCCCATGTAGACTTCCTTGCCGATATAATCACCCGTCATGCGCTGGACCTTGCCGTCGGGTACTTTAATGGCGTTGCTGCCGAACTTGGCATAGACGCCGTCCTGACGCTTCTCCAGCTTGACACGGAAGATGTTCATCTGGGGCATGCCGATGAAGCCGGCGACGAACAGATTGGCGGGATAGTCGTACAGGTTCTGGGGGCTGTCCACCTGCTGGATGAAGCCGTCCTTCATGACCACGATACGGGAACCCATCGTCATGGCCTCGGTCTGGTCGTGGGTAACGTAGATGAAGGTGGTCTGCAGACGCTTGTGCAGCTTGGTGATCTCGGAGCGCATCTGCACGCGCAGCTTGGCATCCAGGTTGGACAGAGGCTCGTCCATCAGGAAGACCTTGGGTTCACGCACGATGGCGCGGCCTAGGGCGACACGCTGACGCTGACCACCGGACAGCGCGGCGGGCTTGCGGTTCAGCAGCGCCTCAATGCCCAGGATGGAAGCGGCTTCCTTGACGCGACGGTCGATGTCGGCCTTGGGCATTTTGCGCAGCTTCAAGCCGAAGGCCATGTTGTTGTAAACCGTCATATGAGGATACAGGGCGTAGCTCTGGAACACCATCGCGATGTCTCGATCCTTCGGGGGGATATGGTTGACCAGCTTGTCGTCGATGTACAACTCGCCCTTGGAGATATCCTCCAGACCGGCGACCATGCGCAGGGTGGTGGACTTGCCGCAGCCAGAAGGTCCGACCAGAATGATAAATTCTTTATCTTCGATCTCCAGGTTGAAATCGCTCACGGCGACGACATCACCGGCGTAAATCTTGTAAATACCGCGAAGGGACAAACTTGCCATGTGAGACTACCTCCTCAATCATTTTTCCGTATTCACATTATAACAGATTATATTCAAAAAGTGAATGGCGCGATTACACAAAAAGACGGCGAGGGCGTTGTACCATGTTGTCAAGCGTCCCAAAAAGTGGCGGAAACGTTATAGCAATTTGACAATATGGCGGCAGTCAAAGTGGGTTTTATCCCTCAAACAGGCGTTGATTTGAGTAGAAATTAACCATAAAACAATATTTATTCAACGATAAAACGGTCAAAACCGTAGAAATTTCCGATTCTGGCCAGAATGTTCGGAAACTCAGACAGCGTTTCGGGCGCGACAGTTTCGCCGATGACGATGATGCCTCCGACACCGGCCCCCAGCGCCGAGCGCATGCCCGGCAGTGAATCCTCGACCACGACGGTGTCCTCCGGCCGAAAGTCCATGCGCTGCATCGCGACTCGGTAGATCGCCGGATCGGGCTTGCCGGGAAACTCGCCGGTCATGTAGAAGATATGGTCGTAGTCAAACCAACGGTTCAATCCCAGCACATTCATATAAAAGTCTATGTTCGCCCGGATCGAAGCGGTGGCCACGCCGCAGGGGATGCCCCTGGCTTTCAGCGTGTCAAACATCTCCACCACTCCCGGCGCGAGGGCCTTCCGGGCAGGATCGGCAAGCACGATATCGCGGTAGATGCGCTCCTTCTCTTCGGAGAGGGCGTCGATCTCAGCGTCTGAAGGTCCGTCACCGAAGAAACACCGCAAAATGACGTCGTTGCCCGGGCCGTTCATCTTCAGACGAAAATTCTCGTCGCTAATATAGATGCCGTGTCTGCTCATGAATTGTTTCCAGGCGATGCGGTGAAATTCGGTATCGCGAAACAGCGTACCGTTGAAATCAAATATGAAGCCGCGCATGTGGGTTACCTCTTGGTCAGATCCGCGAAGGTGCCGTCGGTATAGGCGCGCAGGTCCTCCGGGTTGATGATCAGCTGCTGGCCGCGCAGGCCCGCGCTGACATAGACGCGATCAAACAGCGTGGCGATCTCGTCGATAAACGTGGGGTATTTCTTCTTCATGCCGATGGGAGAGCAGCCACCCCGAATGTAGCCGGTCAGGCCGAGCAGCTCCTTGACGTGGATCATTTCCGCCTTCTTGTCGCCCATGGCGGCAGCGCATTTTTTCAGGTCCAGTTCCTCAGCCACCGGGATGACGAACACGCATATGCCCTTTCGCTCGCCCCGCACGACCAGGGTCTTGAACACGCAATCGGCGTCCACCCCCAGCATCTCGGCCGCGTGAACGCCGCTCAGGTCGCTCTCGTCCACCGGATATTCGGAGGTATCGAAGGGTATGCCCGCCTGGGTGAGCAGGCGCATGGCGTTGGTGACGGTCATGGCAAAACCTCCTTGGGGGGCACGGGAATGCCGAAGGTGTCGGGGAGGGCATAGAAGACCTCCATCAGCGTCAGTCCGTGGGCCGGGGCCGTGACGCCGAGATCCAGTCGGTCGCCGGTCTCGATGGCCCGGGACAGCGCGCCGCTGTCCAGCTTGCCCGAGCCGATGTCCCGCAACGTGCCGGCGATGATGCGCACCATGTTATAGAGAAAGCCGTTGCCCTCGACCACCAGCGACACGTCGTGGCCGTTCCGGGTGACATCGGCCCGCCAGATGGTGCGCACGGTGTCCCTGACCACCGAGCCGCTGGCGGCAAAGGCGGCGAAATCATGGGTGCCAAGTAGCGCCTGAGCCTCCTTGCGCATGCGCTCGTCATTGAGCGGATAAATGCTGTGGGCGTGGGTCAGGCGGTTCAGCGCGCCGGCGTGGGGCGCGTCATAGAACAGATACCGGTAGCGCTTGCCCCGGGCGGAAAAGCGGGCGTGAAAGCCCTCCGCGGCGTCCAGGGATCGGCTGACGCGGATGTCCGGGGGCAGCATGGTGTTGACGGCGTAGCTGAACTTTTCGCCGGGAATGCGGCTGTCGGTGTCGAAGTGGGCGCACTGTCCCAGAGCATGGACCCCGGCATCGGTACGACTGGCCCCATGGATGACGATGCGCTCGCCTGTCAGCCGGGACAACGCCTCCTCGAGGACCTGCTGTACCGCCAGCGCGTTGCTCTGGCGCTGCCAGCCGGCGTAGTTGGTGCCGTCGTATTCTATGGTCAGCTGGATTCTGCGCATAGCGACGCCTCAAAACAAATTCAGCCTGTTCAGCGCGATGACTCCGGCCAGCAGCAGCGCCATGACCACTGCGGCGATGACATCGATTGTGCCGAATTTCAGCTGCTTCATGCGGGTGCGTCCCGCGCCGCCGCGGTAGCAGCGGGCGTCCATCGCCAGCGCCAGGTCCTCAGCCCTTCGGAAAGCGCCTACAAACAGCGGCACCAGCAGCGGCACCATGGCTTTGGCCCGCTGGATGAGGTTGCCGGTTTCAAAGTTTGCGCCGCGGGCCTTCTGGGCCTTCATGATCTTGTCCGCCTCGTCCATCAGCGTGGGGATGAACCGCAGAGCGATGGACATCATCATAGCGATCTCATGGGCGGGGAAGTGAATGACCTCCAGCGGCCTGAACAGCGCCTCCAGGCCGTCGGTCAGCGCGATGGGGGAGGTCGTCAGCGTCAGAAGCTGGCTGCTGACCACCAGCAGGATCAGCCGCACGGCCATAAAGGATGCCATGCGAAGCCCCTGATCGGTGATGCGGATGAAACCCCAGTGCACCAGCTCCTTGCCTTCGGTCTGAAAGAACAGGTTCAGCACGAAGGTGAATATGATGATGAACATGATCGGCTTCAGGCCGCGGACCAGAAATTTCAGGTGGATGCCCGTGGATATCGCGCAGGCGAGGACGAATGCCGCGATCAGCAGGAAGCCGGAAAAGCCCTGGGCCACAAACACGATGGCGATCAGGGCGACGGTGGCCAGCAGCTTTGTGCGCGGGTCAAGGCGATGGATGAACGAATCGCCGGGAAAATACTGGCCCAGCGTGATGTTTTTCAGCATTTTGCGTCACCCTCTCCGCTCAGATTGCCGACGATGGCCGCGCACACATCCTCCGTGCGGTAGATGCCCTCGGGGATGTCAAAGCCGGCCTCGCGCAGCCGGCGGGCCAGCTTGGCACACTCCGGCACATCCAGGCCGATGGCATGCAGCTTGTTTTCGTGTACAAATACCTCTTCGGGCGTACCGGAATAGGCGATCTCGCCCCGGTTCAGCACAAAAAGCCGGTTGCACAGCCGTCCGACATCGTCCATGGAATGGGAAACCATCACCACGGTGACGCCGCTGTCGTGGATGCCCCGGATCAGTTCGAACATCTCCCTGCGGCCGGCAGGGTCGAGGCCGGCCGCGGGCTCGTCCAGGATCAGTATGGCGGGCTGCATGGCCAGCACGCCCGCGATGGCGACGCGCCGCTTCTGTCCGCCGGATAGCTCGAAGGGGGATTTTTCAGAGACCTCCGCGGGATTCAGGCCGACCTGCTTCAGCGCGGTCTCCACCCGCCTTTGGATTTCCTCCCCGTCGAGGCCCAGGTTGGTGGGCCCGAAGGCCACGTCCCTGGCCACGGTCTCCTCAAACAGCTGATATTCCGGATACTGGAAGACCAGGCCGACCACCCTGCGTATGGCGATCAGGTCCGTACCCTTCCCGCCAAGATCAACGCCGTTGACAAAGACCGTGCCCGGCTCGGAATGCTCCAGGCCGTTCAGGTGGGAAATGAGGGTGCTCTTGCCGCTGCCGGTATGGCCGATGATGCCGATAAATTCGCCGTCGCGGATGCTCAGGCTCACCTCGTTCAGGGCCCTGGCCTCGAAGGGCGTGCCCGGCATGTATACATGTGTGAGTTTCTTTACTTCAATCGGCATAGCTCCACCGCCATTTCATTGACCGTCATGATGTCGTCGGGAAGGGCGATACCCCTTGCCCGCAGCATTTGTGCCAGCTTCATCATCTCCGGCACATCCAGCCCGAGTTCAAGAACACGGTCTGTTTGTGCAAAAACCGACCGAGGTTCGCCCTCCAGGGCGATTCGTCCGCCGTCCATGATGACCAGCCGGTCGGCCAGCGCGGCCTCCTCCATGAAGTGGGTGATCCACACGATGGTGATGCCCTCCTCCACGTTCAGGCGACGGGCCAGGGCGAATACGTCCCGCCGGCCGATGGGGTCCAGCATGGCCGTGGATTCGTCGAACACGATGATCCTCGGCCGCATGGCCAGCACGCCGGCCACGGCCACCCGCTGCTTCTGTCCGCCGGAGAGCATAGCGGGGGAGGCCTGGGCGAATTCCGACATGCCCACGCTGCGCAGCGCGTCGTCCACCCGGGCGCGGATCTCCTGGGGCGGCGTGCCCAGGTTTTCCAGGCCGAAGGCGCAATCCTCTTCGACGATGGTGGTGACGATCTGGTTGTCCGGGTTCTGGAAGACCATGCCGCAGGACTTTCGCACCTCGTAGCAGTCGTCCTCGTTGGCGGGGATGATGCCGTTCACCCTGACGCTGCCTTCGGTGGGCAGCTGCAGGGCGTTGAGCAGCTTGGCGAAGGTGGACTTGCCGCTGCCGTTGCGGCCCAGTATCGCCACGAAATCGCCCTCGGCGATGTCGAGGGTGACGTGGTCCACGGCCAGCGTGGACGCCCCTTCGTATTTAAAGCACACATCACGCGCTTCGATGATCGTTTTTTTCATGGGTATTCCTCCGATTTGATGCAGTATAGCATATTATCGTTAAAACTGGACCGCGCTGGCGCCGTTTTTTGTGCCGTTTTGACACAATCAACGCAAATTTTATAGTGGTCATATCGTAAAATACCCTTTTATTTTTCGCCTGGATGTGTTAGAATAATGTCATCAATTTGATTAAGGAGTGAACCGCTATGAATCTCAATAAGATGACCATTGAGGACGTTCAGGTCAAGGGCAAGAAGGTTCTCGTGCGCTGCGACTTCAACGTGCCGCTGGACGCGGACAAGAATATCACCGACGAAACCCGCATCAACGCCGCGCTGCCGACCATCAAGTACCTGCTGGACAACGGCGCCGCTGTAATCCTGTGCTCCCACCTGGGCCGTCCCAAGGGCGAGTTCAACATGAAGTATTCCCTCGCGCCGGTCGCCAAACGCTTGTCCGAGAAGCTGGGCTTCGAGGTCAAGCTGGCCAAGGACGTCATCGGCCCCGACGCCAAGAAGCTGGCCGCCGAGGTCCAGCCCGGCAAGGCCGTGCTGCTTGAGAATGTGCGCTTCCACGCCGAAGAGGAAAAGAACGACCCCGCCTTCGCCAAGGAGCTGGCGAGCATGGCCGAGCTGTATGTGTCCGACGCCTTCGGCACCGTGCATCGCGCCCACGCCTCCACCGCCGGCGTCGCCGATTACCTGCCCGCCGTTGCCGGCTATCTGATCGGCAAGGAGCTGACCTTTCTGGGCAATGCCGTTGAGAACCCGGTGCGTCCCTTCGTGGCCATCCTGGGCGGCGCGAAGGTCAAGGACAAGATCGGCGTCATCACCAACCTGCTGGAGAAGGTCGACACCCTGATCATCGGCGGCGGCATGGCCTACACCTTCTCCAAGGCCATGGGCGGCGAGATCGGCAACTCCCTGCTGGATGAGGAGCGCGTCGGCCTGGCCAAGGAAATGATGGAGACCGCCAAGGCCAAGGGCGTGAAGCTGCTTCTGCCCGTGGATACCGTGATCGCCAACGACTTCGACAATCCCACCGAGATCAAGACCGTGGAGGCGGGCAAGATCCCCGAGGGCTGGCAGGGCCTGGACATCGGCCCCAAGACCGTCGAGCTGTTCTCCGACGCCGTGAAGAGCGCCAAGACCGTGGTCTGGAACGGCCCCATGGGCGTGTTCGAGAAGCCTGAGTTCGCCAAGGGCACCCTGGCCATCGCCACCGCCATGGCCGAGTCCGAAGCCACCACCATCATCGGCGGCGGCGACTCCGCGGCGGCCGTGACCCAGATGGGCCTGGCCCCGAAGATGAGCCACATCTCCACCGGCGGCGGCGCGAGCCTTGAGTTCCTCGAGGGCAAGGTGCTGCCCGGCGTCGCCTGCCTGAAGGACAAGTAATCGTCAAGGGAACAGGGAAGAGGGAACAGGGAACAGGATTTGCGTGAACGCATCCGGTCCATGTTCCCTCAGCCCTTGTCTGCAATACAATCCGAAATCCACCAAACAAAGCAATCAAATCGAGGAGGAGATTCCCATGCGCAAGCCCATTATCGCCGGCAACTGGAAGATGAACAAGACCCCGGAGGAGGCCGCCCAGCTGGTTAAAGACCTGATTCCGCTGGTCAAGGACGCCAAGTGCGACGTCGTCGTCTGCACCCCCGCCGTGAACTTCGCCGCCGTCAAGCCCGTGATCGAGGGCACCAACATCAAGCTGGGTGCTCAGAACGTTCACTTCAAGGCCTCCGGCGCCTACACCGGCGAGCTGAGCGCCGACATGCTCAAGGCCGCTGGCTGCGAGTACGTCATCATCGGCCACTCCGAGCGCCGCCAGTATTTCGGCGAGACCGACAAGACCGTCAACCTGCGCACCGTCGCCGCCGTGAAGGCCGGCCTGAAGGCCATCGTCTGCGTCGGCGAGATGAAGGACGAGCGCGAGGCCGGCTACACCGACATGATCGTCACGTATCAAACCCAGATGGCGCTGCACGGCCTGACCGCAGAGGAGCTGGAAAACGTGGTCGTGGCCTACGAGCCCGTGTGGGCCATCGGAACCGGCCTGACCGCCACCGACGAGCAGGCGAACGAGACCATCGGCGTCATCCGCAAGGCCATTGGCAATAAGTTCGGCGAGGAAGCCGCGGCGAAGATCCGAATCCAGTACGGCGGCAGCATGAAGGGCTCCAACGTGAAGGGCCTGATGGCGCAGCCCGAGATCGACGGCGGCCTGATCGGCGGCGCGAGCCTGAAGGCCGAGGACTTCGCGCAGGTGGTGAACTTCTGATGAGCACGACCGCGCTGATTATCATGGATGGGTTCGGGGTAGGCAAAAACGACCCCGAATCCAACGCCATCGTCGCCGCCGGCATTCCGGTGCTGGAAGGGCTGAGGGAGAAATACTGCGCGACCACCATCGGCGCTTCCGGCCTGGACGTGGGCCTGCCGGACGGCCAGATGGGTAATTCCGAGGTGGGACACACCAACATCGGCGCGGGCCGCGTGGTCTACCAGATGCTGGTGAAGATCACCAAGGACATCAAGGACGGCGTGTTCTTTGAGAACAAGGCGCTGCTGGCCGCCATGGAGAATTGCAAGAAGAACGGCACGGCCCTTCACCTGATCGGCCTGGTTTCTCCCGGCGGCGTCCACTCCCACACCGAGCACCTCTACGGCATCATCGAGATGGCCAAGCGCAACGGCCTGGACAAGGTCTACGTCCATTGCCTGCTGGATGGCCGCGACGTGCCGCCGGATTCCGGCTGGGAATACGTCAAGAACCTGGTTGAAAAGATGAAGGAGATCGGCGTCGGCAAGGTGGCCACCGTCATGGGCCGTCTGTACGCCATGGACCGCGATTTCGCCTGGGAGCGCGTGGAGAAGGCCTACAACGCCATGGTCTGCGCCGAGGGCATCAGGGCCGACGATCCCGTGCAGGCCATCCTCGATTCCTACAAGGTGGTGGACGAGACCGGCAAGCACCTGACCGACGAGTTCATGCTGCCCACCGTCATCGACCCCGAGGGCACCGTCAAGGCCAACGATTCGGTGATCTTCTTCAACTTCCGCCCCGACCGGGCTCGCGAGATCACCCGCGCCTACGTCGATCCCGACTTCAAGGGCTTCGAGCGCAGGCACGGTTTCTTCCCGCTGACCTACGTGTGCATGACCCAGTACGACGCGACCATGCCCAACGTGCTGATCGCCTATCCCCCGGAGAGCCTGCACATGACCATGGGCGAGTATCTGTCCAAGCTGGGCAAGAAACAGCTCAGGATCGCCGAGACCCAGAAATATGCCCACGTCACCTTCTTCTTCAACGGCGGCGAGGAGCGCGTCTTCGAGGGCGAGGACCGCATCCTGGTGCCCAGTCCCTCCGCCGAGGAGGTGCCCACCTTCGACCTCAAGCCCGAGATGAGCGCCTATGAAGTCACCGACGCGGTGCTCAAGTGCATCGAAGAGAAGAAGTACGACGTCATCATCCTGAATTTCGCCAACTGTGACATGGTTGGCCACACCGGCGTCATGGAGGCGGCCAAGAAGGCCGTGCGCACCGTGGATGAGTGCGTCGGAAAGATCGTGGACGCGCTGGTCGCCCAGGGCGGCAAGGTGGTCATCACCGCCGACCACGGCAACTGCGATATGATGATCGATCCCGTGCACGGCGGTCCCTTCACCGCCCACACCACCAACCCGGTGCCGGTGATCGTCATCGACCCGGATCATCCCAAGCACAAGCTGCGCCGGACCGGCGGCAAGCTGTGCGACCTGTGCCCGACCATGCTGGACCTGATGGGCCTTGAAAAGCCTGCGGAAATGACCGGAGAAAGCCTGATCGAGGATTAATTCGCGTATAAAAGGTTATGTTCACAAAACAATGGGCTGCGTTCTGCCTTTAGAGCGCAGCCCATTGTATCGTTATGGGGTTACTCGATACGCCGGAACACGATGGCGGTGCGGCAGGGAATGTAGATCTCAAAACCCAGGCCGCGGCCTTCTTCAAATTTCGTGTAATACACATAGTCCTTGCTGGTGCGGTCCATGCCGCCGAAGTCAATATCGTCCGTGGAGAAGATCACCTTATATCCGCCCTCTCCCACGGAGTGGACCGGCAGGAAGAAGTCGGTGGGGGAATAGGTGGGGTGGAAGTTGAACACATATACCAGCTCGCCCTTGGAGAAGGCGATGATCTTGCCGGGCTGGTCGATCCACAGGTTGACGGTGTCCGTCTTGCTCAGTACGCGATATTTCCGGCTGAACTTCAGCATGGCCCGATCGAAGTTGGCCAGCCATTCGTATTTCAACGTGTCGTTCTGCACCAGGGACCACTGCCGTCGGGCATACTTGTAGCTCCAGCCGTTGCCCTCTCTGGGGAAGTCGATCCATTCCGGGTGGCCAAACTCATTGCCCATGAAATTCAGATAGCCGTCGCTGCCCAGCGCGAGGGTGATGAAGCGGATCATCTTGTGCAGGGCGATGGCCCGATCGATGGCGATGGAGTGGTAGGATTTGCTCATACCGGTGTACATTTCCGCGTCGGCCATGCGGAAGATCAGCGTCTTGTCGCCCACCAGCGCCTGGTCATGGGATTCGCTGTAGCCGATATTCTTCTCCTGGGGGCGGCGGGTGGTCAGCTCGTACCACATCTTGAACATGTCCCACTGATCGTCGGAATACTCCTTGAGCAGCCTGATCCAGAAGTCCGGCACACCCATGGACAGGCGGTAATCAAAGCCGATGCCGCCGCTGCGGATGGGAATGCACATGCCAGGCATGCCGCTCATCTCCTCGGCGACGGTCAGCGCGAAGGGATTGACCGCGTGGACCAGCTCGTTGGCCAACTGAAGATAGGTCAGCGCGTCGACGTTAGTGTTCAACCCGAAATACCGGGAATAGTCGGAAAAGCTGGCGCCAAGGCCGTGATCCTGGTAGATCATCGAGGTGACGCCGTCGAAGCGGAAGCCGTCGAAGTGGTATTCCTCCAGCCAGAATTTGAGATTGGACAGCAGGAAGTGGAGCACCTCATGCTTGCCGTAATCGAACAGGCGGGTCTTCCAAGCCGGATGCCAGCCCCGTTCGCCGCTCATGAAGTACTGGCTGTCCGTGCCATCCAGGCCGTTGAGTCCCTCGTCGGCGTTGGCGGAGGCATGGGAATGGACTACATCCAGCAGCACGTACATGCCCAGCTCATGGGCCTTGTTGATCAGGTATTTCAGGTCCTCCGGCTCGCCGTACCAGGAGGAGGCAGCGAAGAAGTTGGTCACCTGATAGCCGAAGGAGGCATAGTAGGGATGCTCCTGGATCGCCATCAGCTGAACGGTATTGTAGCCCAGGCTTCGTATGTATTCCAGGTTAAAATCCGCGAATTCGCGGTAGCTGCCCACGCCCTCCTTCTCCTGGGCCATGCCGATATGGGCTTCATAGATGTAGGGCGGGGTGATTTTGCGCTTGCCATAGCCGCCGTCGGTCCAGTGAAAGGGGTGGGGTGGGGCCCAGATCTGCCCGTTAAACAGGTGCTGTTCATTTTGCACCACCCGCCGGATATAGGCCGGTATGTGGTCGGTGCGCCGGCCGTCCTTTGTCACCTGTACCTTGACCAACTGGCCATGCTTCAGCGCGTCCGCGCCGGGCAGCTCGATTTCCCAGGTGCCGTCGGGAAGGCGGGTCAACGGATGGGATTCCCGGTTCCAATCGTTGAAATCACCAATCAGGTGAAGCGCGTCGGCCCCCGGCGCCCATTCACGGTATACCCAGCCGGTTTCGGTGCGGTTGATGCCATAATAGAGATAGCCGTTGGCAAAGGATGTCAGGTCCGCCCTGTCGCCCAGCAGCTGCTTGCGCGTGTTCGCGTGGCGCTCCATTCTCAGAGCGATATCGTTATAGTAGGGCTGCAGCCAGGGGTCGATGGACATGATCTTGTATTGAGTTGGCCTGTTCGCCTTCATACTGGTCGGCACCTCCGCATGCGTCGCGTAATTCTGTTTATGATTATAACACATCTTTGACGAACTGGCCATAATTTTTGGCGATTTGGAGCCAAAAAGCGATAAAACTAATTATATGCGTGAAAAGCACTCCGGAGAAAGATGGAAGCCCGAGGCCACCTATAGATGTTGTGACTGATCGACGGTATACATCAGGTATTCTATGAATTCGCGGTTGGTTGGCCTGTGGGAAAAATGCTGGCTCAGGGTGCCCCTGTCGTAGGCGATGGCAATCGCGCTGCGCATGGAGCGCTCAATTCTCGAAACAGTTGTGTCCATTCTCTGGGCCAGCTGGGCATACAAGCCCTTTGACAGATTCCTCAACAGCAGCGCGTCGCCGTAACAGTGAACGGCGGCTTCGATGAAATACGCCGCGCCGTCCAGACGGGCCGACATTCCTAATTCCTTCAATAGCCTGTGAACGGTAGTTCCGCGAAGTCGTTCAGCATCGTTCTCAAGGCGCTGCTTATCGCTGTCAATGATGGGCTCCTGACGATTACGTCCACATTCAAGAATCAATTCAGGCAATGTGGAGATCTCAATGGGCTTGCAGAGAAAGAATGTGGCCCCATTCCTGCTGGCGCATTGCATGCTCGCGTCGGAATAAAACCGCGTACACACGATGACCGACGGCGCCGGACTGAAGCGGCGAAACTCATGCAACAGCGATATGCCATCCAACTCGGGTAGCGGTATATCCGTCATCACCACATCCGGCTTCAGACGCAACACTTCCGACAGCGCGGTTCGACCGTTCGTGGCGCTGCCAACGATTTCAATGCCGGGGCACTTGGCGATTACTGCACGTATCCTGTGAGTAAACTGTTCATCTATATCAGCAATATAAAAACGGCATTGCTTCATGGTATCGTCTCCTTCTTAAGTAACTACTTATGGTGTATATTTTATTTATTTTATAGTGTAATAATACATACTTTTAAGCGTGCTGTCAATATGATTTGAACATCTGATTATTTAAAAATGTTGTTAACATTAAAAAGCCCGCCTTTCTATTATTGGTATACTATGAAATCGGCATATTGGCTTTGTCTGTGCCTTCAATCATATCGGTGCCATATCTTCCGATGGTCGATGGGTGAGCCGTCTGCCATTCTGCCTTCATGCGCATGAGCTCCGGATTCGGGGATTCCACCAACAGGGAGTATATCGCTTTGGCCACCGGTGCCACCGAGTTGCAGGCCTGCACGAGCGTATTGCGGTTGTGGCCGACCTCCACGAGGATCGAGAATACACCGATGTTCTGATTGTAGCGACCGTCCTTGACCAGCACCGGCTTGCACAATCCAGGCGCTTCCATATTGATAAGCGCCTCCAAGGCCTGGGCGAAGCAAAGGTTTTGGTCATACCAGGGCTTGACCTCAAACCCATTTCCGTTTCCGATCAGCAGCATCACCGGCGCCATCTCTTCACCCGTATCGCTCACAACAGTGACGGGATCGCCCTCGATATATGCGTCGCGGTGCAGGTCGATATACAGATCAAAGCGCTCGCGATAGTGCATCAGCGTCGCCAGGGAGCGGTTGTAGGCGGTGGAGAGCTGGCTGCCCTCATGGTCCGTGGCATCGTGAACCACGTCGAAGCCATACCGCCTCAGCCGCGATGCCAGGGCTTCGCCCACCCTGACCACGCTGTGTCCGGTATCCGCGGTCCGCCACGCCTCAAGGGCCTCGTAGGGATCGCCATCCACCTGCTCGTAGGCCTCGTGGGTGTGGGTGTGATAGATCAGTATGCGCTGCTGCCGGGAGGTCGCGTCATCCCGCCTGACGACCTCAATTTGAATGCCGCTTTCCGGTTTGGACGGAAAAGCGGCGGAATTGCCAGACGAGGCAAAGACCTCGGCGGTCTTTACCTCGTCAGCGGCGTTCACCTCAACCAGTCTTGCGGCACTGTTGACCGGAGGCGCTTTTTGCTGGCCCAGGAAGTGGAAGCCCAGAACGGCCAGCATAACCAGCAACAGTATGATAGCCAAAGCCAGCAGAAGGCGCGATGCGCGAATGACCTTGAATTGAATCACATGTTCACCTCCGAACGCTTTTCGCACTCTAATCTATGAACCGAAATTGCCGAACATAACCGGAACTCCGCCGCACCGGCGTCCGCCTGTTTTTGCAACCGATTTAATAGACATATGCATCATGTTCAGATAAACAACGTTCAGGATTTCGGTGTAACACATTCAATTATGAATGATGTATAGGGGTTTAATGCATTTTTTTGCAGGTTCGACTTGCAAAAAAAGGGCGCAGGCTGTATAATTGCATTAGATGAATCCATTTTACCATGCTCAAGGGAGGAATTAATCATATGGACAACGCACAGGAATTGATACAAAGATTGAATCACAGCGGGAAAAAACTTTCAAAAAGCCATCGACGCATCGCCGAATGCATCGTGACGCATTACGATAAGGTCGTGTTCATGACCGCTTCCAAGCTGGGGGAATACGTCGGGGTATCGGAATCCACCGTGGTGCGCTTTGCCTCCGCCCTGGGCTACAGCGGTTATCCCCATCTTCAAAAGGCCCTGCAGGAGCTGATCCGCCATCGCCTGACCGCTTCCCAGCGCTTTGAAATGACCTCGGACATGGATCACGCCCAAGTCCTGAACAAAGTGCTGAAGGCCGACATACAGAACATCCGCTCGACGCTGGACGAAATGGACATCAATGCCTTTGAGGATGCGATCGAGAAGATCATCTCGGCCAGGAGCATCTATGTGCTGGGCCTTCGAGCCTCCGCGCCCATCGCAGAATTCTTTGCCCACTATCTGCGGTTTATCTTCCCGGACGTCACGGTGGTGACCTCCGGCATCAGCGATGTATTTGAACAGCTTTCGCGTATCAGCGAGGGCGACCTGCTGATCGGCCTGTCGTTTCCCCGGTACACCGCGCGCTCCATCGAGGCCATGGAATTCGCCCGCTCCCGGGGGGCTTCGCTCATCGCCATCACGGATGGCCCCCTTTCTCCGCTGCATGCCACGGCAGACACCTGTCTGATGGCCAAGAGCGACATGTCCTCCTTTGTGGATTCCTTTGCCGCGCCACTGTCCCTGATCAATGCGCTGATCGTCGCCCTGGGACAGCGCAGGCGGCACGAGGTCTCTCAATACTTCGATCAGATGGAGGAAATCTGGAGCAAGTACGACGTCTACCTCGCCAAGACCGCCGAATGAAATGAGGACCGATATGCAACATAACAAATGTATCGTCGTGGGCGGCGGCGCTTCCGGCATAATGGCCGCGATGTACGCGGCGCGAAACGGCGCCCGGGTGACATTGCTGGAGCGCAACGAAAAGCTGGGGAAAAAGCTGTACATCACCGGGAAGGGGCGCTGCAATGTCACCAACGCCTCGGATATGGAGCAGTACCAGCGCAACATCTTCCGCAATCCCCGCTTTCTTTACGCCGCCTTCGCCCGACTGGACAACAACGGGCTGATGGCGCTGGTGGAGGAGCTGGGTGTGCCGCTCAAGGTGGAACGGGGCAACCGCGTTTTCCCGGTCTCCGACAAGTCCAGCGACATCATCGCCGCCCTGAAGCGGGGGCTTGATCGCGCGGGCGTGAACGTTCGTCTGAATACCCGCGTGGCACGGGTGCTCATCGAAGACGGATGCGCTGTGGGCGTCGCGCTGGAGGATGGAGACAGCTTGTTCGCGGATGCCGTCATACTGGCCACCGGCGGCATGAGCTATCCCTCCACGGGTTCCACCGGCGACGGCCATGCCATGGCCAGGGAAACCGGGCATGACGTCACCGCGACACTGCCCGCGCTGGTGTCCATCGACACGGTGGAGAGCTGGCCCGGCACCCTAGCGGGACTGACCCTGAAAAACGTCACGCTGTCGGCCTTCACGACCGGCGGTAAGAAGGAAAAGCGACTGTACAGCCAGATGGGGGAGATGTTGTTTACCCATACGGGCATATCCGGCCCGCTGGCGCTGACGCTTTCGAGCCTGCTGCCGGAGGACCTGTCCGCGGTGCGCATGGCCATCGACCTGAAACCCGCCCTGGACGCGCAGACGCTGGACAGCCGATTGCTCCGGGATTTCAAGGAGATGTCTCGCAAGCAGCTGGGCAGCGTCGTGGACGGCCTCGCGCCGCGCAGCCTGGCGGAGCAGCTGATCCGGCTGGCCGGTCTGTCGCCGACGATGCCCGTCAATGGCATCACGGCCCAACAGCGCGCCACGCTCCTGAAGACCATCAAGGGCATTGAGCTGCACCCGAAAGCGCTCGGCGGCTTCAACGAAGCGATCATCACCCGCGGCGGTGTCAATGTGAAGCTGATCAACCCGTCCACCATGCAGAGTAAGTGTGTTCGCAATCTGTACTTCTGCGGCGAGCTGATGGACGTTGACGCGGCCACAGGGGGCTTCAACCTGCAGATTGCCTTCTCCACCGGTGCGCTGGCAGGCTGGAGCGCGGCGACGATGTCGGCAGAATAAACCGACTACAGTCAAAACCGACCTTCGTCCGTGAAGGTCGGTTTTGACATGCATTGATTGTACTTTATTGCAGCTTTTCAAAATCCGCCGCGCCGTGCTTGCACAAGGGGCAGATGAAATCCTCGGGAAGCGTTTCGCCCTCGTAGACATAGCCGCAGATCTTGCAAACCCAGCCCACCTTCTTCTCGGCGGCCGGCTGGGGCTTGGGCTTGATGTTGGCAAAGTAATAGGCATAGGTGACCGAGGGAACGTTGGAGAGCACCTGGGCCTCGGTGACATCCGCCACAAACAGCGTATGGGTGCCGTAATCATGGGCTTCAACTACCTTGCCCGAGATGAAGGCGTTGGTGCAGCCGGTGATGAAGATCAGGTTGTTCTTGCTGCGGGGGAAGCCGCTGCCCGGGAACTTGTTCACGTCCCGGCCGCTCTGGAAGCCGTAATACTTGAAGATGTCAAAGGGGGCGTCCGTGGACAGTATGGACACGTTGAACACGCCTGTCTTCAGGATCATGTCGTGGGTATAGTTGCCCTTGTTCACGGCGATACTGATGCGGTTGGGATTGCTGGTCAGCTGGGCCGCGGTGTTGATGATGCAGCCGTTGTCCTTGTCGCCATCCCGGGCGGTCAGCACGAACAGGCCGTAGGACAGCTTGAACATGGCGTTGGGCTCGATGGCCTCGGTGGGCTTGTGCTCGATGACCTCCGGCTTGGGCATGGTTTCCAGAATCGCGCTCACCAGCTCGTCCACCTCGGAAAGCTGGCTTTCCTTCAGGGAGGACTTGATGGTCACGCCGTGCTCCAGGATCGTGGTGTTCTTGAGCCGGCCCAGCAGCTCGCGCATCAGGCCGCCGGCGGTGGGGGCCCAGCTGCCGTTTTCGACGATGGCGATGGTGCGGTTCTGCAGGTTGTGGGCCACGATGTCGTGCAGGGCGTTTTCCATGTTCACGAAGATGCCCGCGTTGTAGGTCGTCGAGGCGAACACGATGTGGCTGACCCGAAAGGCTTCGGAGACGATCACCGAAGGATGGGTCACGGAGACGTCGTACACCTTCACATTCCGCACGCCGGCGTCGGCCAGCCTCGAGGCGATGATGTCCGCCACATTCCCGGTGTGCCCGTAGACGGAGGCATAGGCTACCATCACGGCGTTCTCCTCAGGCGTATAGGTGCTCCACTTCTGGTACTTGTCGATGAACCAGTCGATGTGCTTGCGCCAGACGGGGCCGTGGAGCGGGCAGATCATGGCGATCTCCAGCTTGGCGGCCTTCTTCAGCAGGGCCTGGACCTGGGTGCCGTACTTGCCGACGATGTTGGTATAATACCGGCGGGCGTCATCCAGGTACTCCGTCTCAAAATTGACCTCGTCGGCGAAGATGTTGCCGTTCAACGCGCCGAAGGTGCCGAAGGCGTCGGCGGAGAAAAGGATCTTTTCGGTGGTGTCATAGGAGACCATGGCCTCGGGCCAGTGCACCATCGGCGCCATCACAAAGGCATAGGTGTGCCTGCCGGTGCAGAGGGTATCCATCTCCTTGACCACGGTGATATGGCTGTCGATGTCGAAAGTGAAGTAATTCCTGATCATCGCCAGGGCCTTGGCGTTGGTATAGATCTTCACGTTGGGGTAGCGCAGTACCAGCTCGCTCATCGTGGCGCAGTGGTCCGGCTCCATGTGGTTGACGACCAGGATATCCAGCGGGCGTCCGGCCAACAGATGTTCGATGTTCTCAAAGAATACCTCGCTGACGCTGCGGTCCACCGTGTCAAACAGCACGGTCTGCTCGTCCAGCACCAGATAGGCGTTGTAGGAGACGCCGTTCGGGATGGGATAGACATTCTCAAACAGCGCCAGGCGGCGGTCACTGCCGCCCACCCAATACATATCCTGTGTAATCTGCTTTACGCAATGCACGTGGTTGTTCCTCCTTTTCCCGGCGACACGGTCCTTCAATCGCATCGACGGGACATTATTGATGCTATGATTATAGCATACAAAAACCCGGTTGGCAATACGGACCGTTACGGGTTTGTTGCGGCAGAGAGGGTGACATCCACGTTGATCCGGGCACGCCGGTAGCGCTCGTGCCAACCGAAGGCCAGCCAGCCGGGAACGGTGGCAAAATGTCCCGCCGCGGATTCGGCAAAGCCAAAGGGATCACAGCCTGACCGCTGGCAGGACGCGGTCAATTCCGCAATGCTGTTTTTGACGGATGCGACCAGCGCCACCGTATCGCCTCGGAAGGCGCTTGCCGTCAGGCGCAGCGCCACAGAGAGGTTAAGCGTTACGCTGTCTGCATCTATATCCACCTTTTTACGCGCCGGTGTTACAGGCATGAGCTCGATGGTATCGCCGCGCCAGGCCCAGGACAGTGTTGCGGTTTGGCCGCAAATGAGGTTCAGCAGCCGCGTTTCGTCGACATCCAGGGCTTTGACAAAGCGTCCATCCTGAAACAGCGCCGCGCCGCGAAAGCGCTGGCCCATGGGGGATTCCATCACCCTCTGGGAAGGCCCGCTTTCCGTGACTTCCTCCTCCACGTAGCCCCATATCGCGACGGGATCGCCATAGATGCCGTTGGCGCAATAGCAGGCATCTGCCAGACAGGCGTCCGGGATAAACCCCTGGCTGGCATATTGGGACAGCATGGCCTGGATCTCCGCGGACAGGCGCGTACCGATGACCGTGTCGCCCGCCTCCAGGAACGCCCTTGCGCTATCCCGACAGACCACAAATCGGGCGTTCGCGTACAGATGCGGCGTCTGCGCGATGGCGTTCATCAGGGCAGGGAAGGATGGCTCCGCCGCCAGGTCCCGGGAGACGACGATCATCTCGATGTGGCTGAGGTTGATCCGCCTGGGCGTGGCCCACTGCAGCTCGTCCAGCGCTCCGGACCAGGATGCCGCCGAGACGGAAAAGGTCAGATAAGAACTGCCGCCGGAATCGCCCTTGCCGTCCTTTTCGCCGCCCTTGCCGATGCGGGGTACCCGCGCGGTCAGCGCCAGAGCGCCGTCACCTGACCGGTCCAGGGCCAAAACCAGCACATAGGCCTGGTTTTCCACCTCGCCGGTGTCCTGGCAGCCGCACAGCAGCGGACAGAGCATGGCGATGAGCGCCGCAGCCATCAGCTTTCGCACGAACGCTTTCCTCCATTGAAATGAAATTGGGATAACGCGGCCAGAGCCACCGGCAGCGCCGCGGCGATAAACAGCCAGGGCATGGCGCGATCCAGCATCGAACGGAAGGACCTCACGAAAGGCAGAACCGCGCAAATCAAAATGACGATACCCGCGCAAACGCGCCCATTAAGGCGTGGGATCAGCCGTTGCAGCAATGCGGCAGCCGCAAAGCATTCGCAGGCCAGCAGGTGCATGAGGCCCACAAAGAAGGCGACGATCATCGGCAATTGCAGGTAGAGCGGCGCGCGACCGTTGGTCAACAGGGCGTCCAGCCGGGTAATCCAGGCCATATCGTTCGTGCCGGAGGGCGTCATCATCAATCGAAAGACCAGCAACAGCGACGCAACCGCGGACGCGAGGGCGATCCAGGCAACCGTGAAGGGCCGTTTACCCGTCTCGTCGTCGTGCCTGCAAATGAGCAGTACGGACGTAGCCGGCACGTAGCAGCCTGCCGTTCGGATCGCCTCACCGGCAATTTCGCCCCATCCGTTGCCGAGCCATGGCCGAAGCCACTGTGGCCGATAGTGACGCCATTGCAGAATCATGACCACCAGCATGAGAGCGGGGAAGGCCCTTCTCCAAAGCATGGCGGCATAGCCGATGGCATCGCCGTTCCGGCAGGTGCACCAGAGCGCTGCGAGGACCACCGGAAGGACGAGCATAAAGGGGCTCACCGGATCCAGTACGAGGAAACCGGAGGCTCGCAGCACAACGGAAACGATCCTCGCCCCATCCAATGCGGTGGCCGCCAGCAGCAGCCCTGCAAGTAGACGTCCCACCGTCGCGTATCTGCATTTTCCCACGCCGACCATGTCGAGGCAGACCAGGTAGGGAAGCACGGGCAGCGCGCCAAGCAGCGCGGCGATCCAGACGCCATTGTGTACCGGACCTCCGTCCAACGCCAGGTCGATGAAGATGCGTGTAACTGCGGCGACAAAGGCCGCCGGCAGGGCGGCGTCACGGGATATGCTCAGCTTCAACGGGCGATCATCCTCCCTGTCCGCGGGCGCGATGCGCGCGGGCGGCAAAATACATCGGTCGGCGCTGCAGCCAGATTGGCAGCCGCAGGAGCAGATCGGGGTTGTGGGGTCGCCGGGGCGCAATCGGCGCTACGTAGGCGAAGCCAAAGGATTTCATGCCACAGACGCTTACCGACAATACGAAGGCAGCCATGCAGAACCCGTACAGGCCAAACGCGGCGCTACAGGCGATGACGAAGAGCCGGCAGATCACCAGGCCGATGCCGAAGCCATAATCCGGTATGGCATAGTTGCCCAGGCCGGTGAGGGCGACGATGATGATGAGTATGGGGCTGATGATCGAAGCCGAGACCGCTGCCTGGCCCAGGATCAGCGCCCCGACGATGCCGAGGGCCGACCCGATCTGCTGTGGTATCCGGGTGCCGGCCTCGTTGATGAGGTAGAAGGAAAACTCCATGATCATTATTTCAACCAGTATGGGGAAGGGGACGTTGGCCCGGGCCTCGGCGATGGAACCCAGCAGGCTCAGGGGCAGCAGGTGCATGTGATAGTCCGTCAGCGCGATGTACAGACCGGGGAGGAATACCGACACCAGCATGCCGATGATGCGAATCAGCCGAAGGAAGGTGCCATATTGCCATCGGGAGAAGGAATCGTCCGAGGCATGCAGCTGGTGAAACAATGTGATGGGCCCGATCAGCGCGTAGGGCGAGTTATCCGCCAGCACGACCACCTGTCCGTCCATCACGCAGGAGGCCGCCCGGTCGGGGCGCTCAGTCTGAAGCATCTGTGGCAGCAGCGCCCACGGCTGATCCTCGATGTGCTGCTGTATGGCGCCCAACCCCTGTACCGTCTTCGCGTCGATGCCCTTCAGGCGCTTGCGCACAGCTTCGACCACCCCTTCATCCGCGACGCCTCTGAGGTAGACCAGGGTGACGTGTGTCGGCACGACCGTGCCCACCGTGATGCATTCGGTAATCAGGCCGGCGGCGGGAACATAGCGGCGCATCAGCGTCATGTTGGTGCGCAGACTCTCCACAAATCCCTCCTGAGCGCCGATCACCACCGATTCGTTGGTTGTCCTGTTCACCGGCCGGGCCGGGTAGCCCCGGGTCTCCAGCAGCACCGCCTCGTCACAGCCATCGATCAGAACCGCCGTCATACCGGTGACCACCGAGTTCAACAGCTCGGAAACGCGATGCTCCGCCTCGCACTGGGCGATCTCCAGCACATCCTCCATCAAATAGGCGGCGTCGACCCGCCTTCCGGGCGCGGGAGGCAGGTTCACGCAGGCGCGCAGTATGAAATCGCTGATTTTCCGGTCATCCGCCATGCCCTCGATGTAGATTACGCACAGTCGCGTTTCGGCACAATTGATAAACCGGAACTGGGCATCGACATTGGTGTCACTGGACAGCAGTGTCTTGAAGCGCGACACGTTTTCATCCAGCGACGGGGTCAGCGCTGCCCTCAGCATCTCAACGCGATCGATTTCCAAATAAACGCACCTCCCCACACATCATCATAGCATGGACAGGCGGCGTGAAAAACATACAAAACCGAACCCATCAAAAAAACGCGAATCCGTTATTGGATTCGCGTTATGAAAGGTTTGCAATGGTAGATCGTTATCCGGCGTTCAGCATGTTCTCCGGCAGCGTGGAGGTCAGCGTGATCACCGAGATCTCCGGCGCGTTGAACAGCCGGAAGGGCATTAACGGCACGGAGCCGTTGGTGGAGAGCCCCCGGGTGATGTAGGTCTGGGCCTCGCCGACCGAGGAGAGCCCGTTGACGCTCGTCTGTTCCGGGAACCATCCGCCCCGGGGCATCGTCCTGTCGGGCACATAGAATGCCCCCAGGATGGGGATCCGCCATACACCGCCGCAGTAATGCCCGGCGAGAATCAGCTCCGGTGAAGCCAGGAAGCGCTCGGTGTCAGAGTTGTGATCCTCGGAGGTGTAGATGAAGTCCTCCGATGGAATCTCATGGGCCAGGGAGATGTGAATATCCGAGGCGCTCATGGTGCGCTGGGCTTCGTAGAGCTTTTGGGCCAGCCTGTACCTGTAGGTGGTGATGGGCAGGTGGGTGTAATCGTCCACGATGCCGGAGCGCACACCGTCCTCCTCCTGCTCGGTCTGGTCCGCCCAGGTGGCCAGCGTACTGACGGTTTCCAGGTTCAGCATCGTCGCAGGGGAGATCCACAGCGTCGATTTTTTCACCGGGATGCTGATCGGCGCATCGACGTAATTGGCGCCCCGCTCGATCGCCCCGAGTATCCAGTCCTCAAGGATCAGCTTGGAGAGCACACCCTCCGTGCCCCGGGCGCTGCTCAGATACGGACCGGGGTCGGAATCGCCGCAGATGAAGTAGACCTTTTCCGGATTCTTCAGCCCCTCGATAAACTCCCAGAAGGGCTGTGCGTTGCCGCTCTTGCCCACCATGTCACCCAGGCAGAATATGGCGTCGTACTTGATGCCGTTCAGGGTCCTCAGCAGCAGGCTTTGGCTGTCGCCGAAGCGCCTGCCGTTCAGGTCCGACAGCACGACGATGCGATAGCCCTCCATATCCTCGGGAAGGCCGACCACGGTGACGGTCTGATCGGTGATAGAGAGATTGCTGTTGTTGAGCATGACGCCCACGGCCATGAAGGCCAGCGCCGCCAGCAGGATCAGCGGCCAGAAGCGGATATCCCGTCCGAATACGCGGATGGGGCGGAACAGGCCCTCGGTGCCCGTGGCGCTCATCAGTTCAAACAGCGTGCGGCGGGTCTTGCGCTTCTTGCGGCCCTTTTTCTTTTTGCGCTTCGGAGCGACCTCCGGGAAGGCGGCGGCCTTTTTCGGCGACTTCTTTGCCTTTTTCGGCTTTTCCCCGCTTTCGGGCTTCGTATCCTCTTCTGTTTTTCTGACGATGGGAACCCGTGCGTCCGTGCGCTTTCTCCTGGGAAGCCGTATTTCCGCGTCGTCGCCGTACTGGGTGGATTCATCGCGCAGGACATCCTCCGAACCCCGGTCGTCGGGCTTCGGTATCGGTATGATGGTCCTGGCCTTTCTCTTTTTCTGCTCTGAATCCGGCATGACGCAGCTCCTCAGGCAGCCGCTGATGCGTCCCGGCGTCTGCTTCGGCGGTACTCTGTCCGCCAATCCGCTTTCCGGGGGTCATCATCGTCCACTCGTATTTTGCCTCACTATATTATAGTTATTTTTGGGGAGACTGACAAGTTGAGTTCATGGGGATTATAATAAGAACAGGTAAACAAAAGCGCGAATAATTCACATTGTCGCCGGGATGTGGTATAATCATGGTCGGTGTCGCGGGCAGATTGAGGGCTCTCATGAATGCCCGCGATGCCGTGGGGAGGTTCTGAATTTGGCAAGGATCAAGACGATATTTGTATGCAGTGAATGCGGTTATGAGACGCCGAAGTGGATGGGCAAGTGTCCGGATTGCGGCAGCTGGAACACGCTCGTGGAGCAGGAAGCCGCTCCCGCGGCCAGGGCAGAGGAAAAGAAGCTGAAGCGCGCCCCCGGCAGCGGGGCGCAGGCCGTTCGGGTGGACGACATCCCCGACGAGGCCATGGCCCGACGTACCACCGGTATCGCCGAGCTGGACCGGGTGCTGGGCGGGGGCGTCGTCGACGGGTCCCTTGTGCTGGTGGGCGGCGATCCCGGCATCGGCAAGTCCACGCTGCTGACCCAGCTATGCGCCAATATGGCCGGCGAAGGAGCGTGTGTGCTGTATGTGTCGGGCGAGGAATCCAGCCGCCAGATCAAAATGCGGGCGCGACGCCTGAACGTGTCGGGGACGGGGTTCTATGTCCTGCCGGAAAACGACATGAACACCGTCGAAAAGCGCATGCAGGAGCTTTCGCCGAGCGTGATGATCGTCGATTCCATACAGACGATGTACCGGCCGGAGATGGCCAGCGCCCCCGGCAGCGTTTCCCAGGTGCGGGAATGCGCGTCGATGCTGATGCATCTGGCCAAGCAGAGCGGCTGCAGCATCTTCCTGGTGGGCCACGTCACCAAGGAAGGGGCCATTGCCGGCCCGAGGATACTGGAGCACATGGTGGACGCGGTGCTGTATTTCGAGGGCGACCGACAGCATCAATACCGGCTGTTGCGGGCGGTGAAGAATCGCTTTGGCTCGGTCAACGAGCTGGGTATGTTTGAGATGACCGACCGGGGCATGCGCGAGGTGGAAAACGCCAGCGAGGCCCTGCTCTCAGAGCGCGCCCACGACGCCAGCGGCTGTGTGGTGATGTGCGCGATGGAGGGCTCGCGGCCGCTGCTCACCGACGTGCAGGCGCTGGTCTCCACCACCGCCTTCGGCAATCCCCGCCGTATGGCCAGCGGCGTCGATCAGGGCCGGCTGGCCCTGCTGCTTGCGGTGCTGGAAAAGCGGGTGGGCCTTCGTATGTACGATCAGGACGTCTATATCAACATCGCGGGCGGCATGTCGCTGACCGAGCCCGCGGCGGACCTGGCGCTGTGCGCCGCCGTCGCCTCCTCCCACCGCAATCGCAGCATACCCGGAAACTGGGCCGTGATGGGGGAAGTGGGGCTGGCCGGCGAGGTCCGCGCCATCGGCCAGGCGGAAAGGCGCATCGCGGAGTGCGCCCGACTGGGCTTTGACCACGTCGTTTTGCCCAAATTCAATCTGCGCAACGTGCGCATCCCCGAGGGCATCCAGGTGGTCGGGGTAGAGACGGTGGCACAGGCCATGGTCGAACTGGGACTTCACCGCGGTGAACGATGATTATTCAGACTTTATGATGGGTTAACAAAGAAACGCTATAATGGGGAAGAGCAAAGGAGGCGCGAGCATGTTTGGATACATCGTTACCAATCCGGAGGCGCTTTCCGAAGGGCGACAGCAGCGCTTCAAGGCGATGTATTGCGGCCTTTGCAGGACACTGAGAAAGCGGCACGGCCTGCTGACCAGTACAACCCTCAGCTATGACCTGACCTTCCTTGCGGTACTGCTGAACGCCCTCTATGAGCCCGGGGAGGTCACGGGTCGCGAACGCTGTATCGCGAACCCTGCGAAGCAACACGACTATGTGATCACACCGGTGATGGACTATGTGGCGGACATGAACATCGCGCTGGCCTATCACAAGTGCCTGGATGACTGGCGGGACGATAAAAATCCGCTCTCTGCCGGCGAGGCCGCGCTGCTGCGCAGGGCTTACCGGAACGTCGCGAAGGCCTATCCCGGGCGCTGCGCCGCCATAGAAGCGTGGCTGAAGCAGATCCACGAATGGGAACGGGACAACGTGCTGGAGATCGACCTGCCGGTCAACGCCACCGGACGCATGCTCTCCGAGCTCTTTGTCTGGCCGGAGCAGGATGTGTTTTCCGGCGAGCTGCGTTCCATCGGCGACGGCATGGGGCGGTTTGTCTACTTTATGGACGCCTATGACGACCTGCCGAGGGACGCCCGCCGGGGCGGCTACAACCCTCTGAAGCCCCTGTGGGACAGGGCGGACTATGAACAGCTGTGCAAGACGGCCATGATGGCGATGCTCGCCGATGCCGCCGATGCCTTTGAGCGCCTGCCCGTCCTGTTGGACGCGGATATCATCCGCAACGTACTCTATTCCGGCGTGTGGAGCAAGTATGCGGTTCTGCAGAGCAAGCGGAACGCGCAAAATAAAGGAGCTTGACGATGCAGGATCCCTATCGCGTATTGGGCGTCTCGCCCCAGGCTACCGATGACGAGGTCAAGAAGGCCTATCGCGCGCTGGCCAAGAAATATCATCCGGATGTAAACAACGGCTCGGCGGACGCCGAGGCCAGGATGAAAGAGGTCAACGAGGCCTATTCCACAGTCATGAAGTGGCGCAGGGAGGGCACCGGCGCTTCAGGCTATGAGGGGAACCATGGCGGCGGCCGACAGGGCTACGCCGGTGGAACCTATGGTAGCGCCAACCCCCACATGCAGGCGGCGCGTAACTATATCCGCGCCGGGCATTTCCAGGAGGCCATGCGCGTGCTGGAGAGCATCATGGAGCGCAATGCCGAATGGTACTACCTGTGCGGCGAGGCCAGCCTGGGCCTGGGCAATCGTGTGGCGGCCCTGAACTATGCCAGGCAGGCCGTCAGCATGAACCCCAACAACTTCGAATACCGGGCGCTTCTCAGCCGCCTCGAGGGCGGCGCTCAGTATTACCAGACGGGCACGGAGGGCCGCGGCTTTTCGATGCCGACGGTGCTTTGCGGCAGTCCGTTGCTGGGCTGCTGCGCGTTGAACCTGCTTTGCAATTGCCTTTGCAACTGTTGTGGCGGCGGTGGAAGCGGCTATTACGGCAGATACCGCTGACGTTATATAAACTGGAGGGCTGCATAGATGTCCATTCTGGAAAAGATCAAGGCGGGGCTTGTCAAATTCATGGCCGGCCGTCGCGGCGCGGACGAATTGTCGTTGGCCCTGTTGATTGCGGGAGCGCTGCTTTCGCTGCTCAGCACCATCTTACATACGCCGGTACTGTCCCTGCTGAGCATGGCCGTCTACATCTATACGCTGTTTCGCATGTTCTCGCGCAATCTTGAAAAGCGCCATGCGGAAAACGCCGCCTTCCTGAAGTTCTGGAACGGGATGACCTCCGGCATACGTCAGTTCTTCAACCGGCTGAAGAACATGAAGAAGTACAAGTATTTCAAGTGCCCCGAATGCAAATCCCGGCTGCGCCTGCCCAGGGGGGTCGGCGAGGTTACGGTAACCTGCGGCAAGTGCCATCACGCGTTCAAGCAGAAGGCTTAGGGCGCGTTTCTAAAGTCGAAGTGGTGCAGTTTCGAGTGGATTTTCCTGCATTTCAAGGCGATTTTCCGCAGGTTTACTGGCGGTAAATCAAGGGAAATCAACACAGAAATGTAGGCAGAGACGCCGTAACTGCAACGGAGTTTCCAGCCAAATGCGGCGTGGCGATTTTGGAAACACGCCTTGATTGAGGATGTGATTTATTCATGAAACAGCATATCGATACCGCGCCGGTCTGGGAGGTCTATCGGCAGGATTGCGAATGCCCGATGTGTCTGCTGTACGGCAAATCCGAAGCAGCCAACGTGGGTTATTTCCTGGGCGAATCGGTGATGGAACCCAGCCAGCGCATCGAGGTCAACCAGAAGGGCTTTTGCGCCGGACATTTCAAGCAGATGTATGACGCTGGCAACCGCCTTGGGCTCGCGCTGATCACCCACACCTATATGAAGGAAACCATGAAGAAGCTGGGGGATATCGCCGTTCAGGCCAGGGACGCCGCCGCCAGCGAAGCCGGCAAGCCCATATTCAAGCGGTTCGGCGGCTCGAAGGGAGCGGGCTTCCAGGAGCCTGTGGGCGCGTTGAAGGGCATTGAGGACAGCTGCCTGGTCTGCGAGCGCATCCGCGAAAATATGGAGCGCTACATGTATACCTTGCTGTATATGTACAGGCATGAGCCGGAATTCCCGGAGCTCTTCGCAAAGTCCAAGGGGATGTGCCTGTCCCATTATGCCCAGGCGCTGGAAATGGCGCCCAAGCACCTGTCCGGCGACGTTTTGAAGCGCTTCGTGGATACTTTGACCGAGCTGGAAACGAAGAGCTTTGAGCGGCTTGAGGGCGAGATCGAGTGGTTCACCAGCAAATTCGATTATCGAAACCAGGACAAGCCCTGGGGCAACAGCCGCGACGCGGTGAAGCGATCCGTCAACAAGCTGTGCCGTCAGGTGATCGAAGATTGATATTCTGTAAACACGGGGGAATTCGTCAATGGGCAAGGTATGTGTGCTCGATGAGAACAAGCTGTGCGACGATTGCGGCGAATGCAATGTGTGCGATCTGGATCCCAACAAGATCTGCGACAATTGCATGCAGTGCCTCAAGACCGGCGCGGATTACGCCGCCATTGAAATCGACGAGATCATCGACGATGGTGCCGGGACCTACGACCAGCTGCGCCAGGATCTGATGGATATCGGCAACGGGGAAGAGCCTTTTGACTGCTTTAAAAAGCAGTAGGGCGTCCCATGCATCTATTCGTAAAAGGCAGCTTTTACGAATAGATATAGGCCGTTTCAGCCTTCCGGGGCGGATTTCGCGGCAACCGGCTCCATTTGAGAGCATCTTACAGGAGGACCTTCCTTTTATGTCCAGTTATTCCGAGCAGCGCGCCAAGGCGCTGCAGCTGCATATCCGGCAGATGCTCCGGGAGCTTCCGGACGTCTGCTTCGACTTTATCAACGCTATCGATTCGACAACCCAACCGCTGACGCGCTATGCCTATGTATCCGACCTGAAGCTGTTCTTCGGGTTCCTGACCCAGGAGCTTCCGAAGTTTGCCGGCAAAGCGCCCAACGCCCTTGAAGCCGCCGATCTCGCCAAGGTCACCTCCAGGGATATCTATATGTATCTGGACTATCTGACCCTCTACATGCGCGACGACGTTGAAATCACCAATCAGGAGCTTGGAAAGCTCCGAAAGATTTCGTCTTTACGTAGTTTTTACAAATTCCTGTATAAGAACGGTTACATCGAATCCGATCCCGCCGCCCTGGTGGACATGCCCAAGCGCCACCAGAAGCCCATCATCCGACTGGAGATCGACGAGGTCGCCCGGATGCTGGACCTGGTAGAGAACGGCGACCTCCAGACTGAACATCAGAAAAAATACAACGACCATACCCGCGCCCGGGACCTGGCGATACTGACGCTGTTTCTGGGCACCGGCATTCGCGTCAGCGAGCTGGTGGGCATCAACATCGACGACATCGATTTTTCCATCAACGGCTTCCTGGTCACCCGCAAGGGCGGCAACCAGGCCATATTGTACTTTCCGGACGAGGTCGCGCAGGTATTGAAGGACTATCTGAAGGTCCGCCTGGAGATGACGCCCATTCCGGGCCATGAGGAGGCACTGTTCCTCTCGCTGCAAAACCGGCGCATCTCGGTTCGGGCGGTTCAGAACATGGTGAAAAAATACGCCTCGCTGGCCGCGCCCCTAAAGAAAAAGCTGAGTCCCCACAAGCTGAGGAGCACCTTCGGCACGAACCTGTACCACGAGACCGGGGATATCTACCTGGTTGCCGATGTCCTGGGCCACAGCGACGTGAACACCACCCGCAGGCACTACGCCGCCATGACGGACGATCGACGGCGGTTGGCCGCCCGCAAGGTGCGCTTGCGCGCGGAGGACGCTGACGATTCAAACGAGCAATAAAACAGTCACCTGAATAACGAAACTCCTTTTTTCAGGTGACTGTTCTATTACAGATTGAGATTGTGCTGCTTGATTTCACCGGTGGCCAGCGCGTCGCAGCGGTTGTTGTAGGGGTTGTCGGCATGGCCCTTGACCTTGATCCACCCGATCCTGTGGATGGCGGCATACTTCAACAATATCTGCCAGAGGTCCTGGTTTTCAACAGGCTTTTTATCACTCTTGATCCAGTTTCGCCGTTGCCAGCTGGTCAGCCAGCCCTTCTGAAAGGCATTGACCAGGTAGGCGCTGTCCGAATAGACGCTGACCTCGCAGGGCTCCTTCAGCCTGGAGAGCGCCTGTATGGGCGCTGTCAATTCCATGCGGTTGTTGGTGGTGTGGGCCTCGTATCCGGAGATTTCCAGCTTTTTATCCTTGTACATCAATATGGCGCCCCAGCCGCCCGGACCGGGATTGCCGGAGCACGCGCCGTCGGTATAAATGGTCACTTTTTTCAATGCTGTTCCTTCCTGGCGTCCGCGCGCTCGAAAGCGTCAAGTATCGCCTGCGCGTTTTCGCCCTGGATTTCAAGATACCGGTCGAAGCCCTCGCCCTCCACGTGGGTCGATAGTACGTCGATGGGCGCGACGGCATAGCCGGCGCCTTCCAGCGCCTCCCTCAGACCCTGGGGCGCCTGTCTCTCGATCAGCACCACTTCCGCCTCCGCCTTGTCCAGCCGGTCAAGCCAGGCGGCCAGCTCGTTGTCACCGCAGGCAGCGCCGGTCTCCCGCTCGATCCATTCCGCCACATCGAGGCTGTAATCCCGGGCGACATAGACGAGCGCTTCGCTCATCAGTGCCACGCGCCTGTCCGAATACCCGGCGAGCAGGCTTCGCGCCGATACCAGCGCCCCGTCCAACGCCTTTATAGACGCCTGGGCATTGTCGATGTATTGCTCCGCATAGGCGGGGTCCAGCGACACCATCGTGGCGGAGATGCTCTCCACGATCTGCTTCGCGCCTTCCAATGACATATAGAGGTGTGGATTCGGCCCCTGAAAGTGGGACTGTGCCTCGCCATCCACCGCGCTTTGTTGGGGACTGTAGAGCTCCAGGTTGTAGAGCACCGCGGAGATGGCGGGGCCATCCTCTCCCCAGCCGAACAGTGTGCTCTCAAAGCTCTCCAGCCCGCGTCCACCGGCGATGACGGCATCCGCGCCCCGGGTCAGAAGGGCCGCGTCCCAGTCCGAGAGCTGGTAGGACCGCAGGCAATCGTCCTGGGGCTGCGCGAGGCAATGCAGCGTGGCATCGGGCACATCCCGCATGACGGCGTCCGCCAGCGCGTAGATGGGATAGAAGGTGGCATAGACCGATATGGGCCCGTCCGCATCCGCCACCAGCGGTCGACATCCGGAAAGGGCCGACGCGAAAAATATCATTGCCAGCGCCATGGCGAAAGCGCGACGCAACAGGGTCACTCCTTTTTTAGATGGATTTGCTTTGGCCGCGGGAAGGCGAAGGCGCCGCCGCTACACCGTGTTCTTCAAAGCATCGTCTCCAAAGCGCTCAAGGATGGCCCGCTCCATCTGTGACGCCAGCGACGCGGCGGTTTCCCCCTCCGCCTTCAGCCAGATTACCCTCGAATCCCGTCGAAACCAGGTCAGCTGGCGCTTGGCCAGATAGCGCGAGGCCCGCTTGGTCAGGTAGACGGCATGCGCCGTGGTGATCTCACCCCGCAATGCGGCGGCGATCTCCTTGTAGCCAATGGCCTGCAGGGCCGTGGGATGGCGCTCCTCGCTGGCCATCAGCGCCTGGACCTCTTC
Organism: Clostridia bacterium; assembly: GCA_017512905.1. Classification (GTDB taxonomy): domain Bacteria; phylum Bacillota; class Clostridia; order Christensenellales; family Aristaeellaceae; genus UBA2862. Next base: position 47,655 of record JAFWEL010000130.1, on the reverse strand, counting down.
CACCAGACCCGCCTTCAGCATGTCGTCCACCCGCGCGTCTATGCGCCGGTACAGCAGCTCCCGGGGCCAATCCAGGGCGAACAGGATCTCCCGATAGTCTCCCTGGCGCTGCCTGTCCATTCGGGTATGCTCCGACAGGGTCTTGCCTGTGAGCCGGTAGATCTCAATGGCGCGGCTCACCCGTCGAACGTCGTTCTCATGCAGTCGTTCGGCGGACTCGGGGTCCACCTGGCGGAGCATGTCGTGCAGCTGTCGTTTTCCCTCCGGCGTTTGGCCCAGGGCCATCAGCTGGATGTGCATGGCTTCGTCGCTGCGCTGGCTGGAAAAACTCATGGGCCTGGTGACCGCGTCGATATACAGCCCGGTTCCGCCGCACAGCACAGGAACCCTGCCCCTGGCGGCGATTGCGGCAATACACGCCTTGGCGTCCTCCCTGTAGGCGTCGGCGGAATAGGCGCTGGCGGGGTCTACACAGTGGATCATGTGATGGCGCACACCGCCCATTTCAGCTTCAGTGGGCGCGGCGGTGAGGATTTTCATGCCGGAATAGATCTGCATGGAATCAGCGGAAACCACTTCGCCGCCGATTCGCCGGCACAGGGCCACCGCGCAGGCGGTCTTGCCGGAGGCCGTTGGTCCCGCGATCACCGGAAGAATCATCTTTTCCATGCCGTGCCTCACTGTATGCGCTTGAACATCTTTTCAAGCTCCCGACGGCTGAGCGACTTCATCACAGGACGACCGTGGGGGCAGGTCGGCGGCGCGCCGGTTTCCAGCATTTGACGTATCAACGCCTCAATTTCATCCCGGCTCAGGGGATCGCCGCCCTTGACCGCGCTCTTGCAGGCCATCTGCATGACCTCGGCGCGCCGTAGATCGACGGTCGCGTTGCGTATACGGTTCAAGGCGTTGACGGTGTCCATAAAGGCGGGCTTCAGATCGGCCTTGCCCAGTATAAACGGCACGGCCCGAACCTGTATATCCGTCTCTCCGAAGGGCTCCACGTCGTAACCGGCGTCCTTCAGCACCTCGATGTTGTCCATGATCAGCGCGATTTCCCGGGCGGAGAGCCGCAGGATCATCGGCGTCAACAGCTGCTGGGAGCCCCTGCCCGCCTCCAGCTGGGCCATAAACTTTTCATACTGGAGGCGCTCATGGGCGGCATGCTGGTCGATCAGCACCAGTGAATCGTCGGCTTCGATCAGTATGTAGGTGTTCAGTACCACGCCGATGATCCGGTAGACGGGCTTCGGCTGCCGGGGTTCCGGCGCGGGCAGAACAAAGCTGTCGTTCGCGGGCGGCGCTTCCAACGGACCCTGATCCACCGGCGCGGCCTTAGCAGACGGAACCATGTCTGAAAGGCGGTCTTCCCGCAGGGCGCTTCCCCGGGATTCCCCGAGCTTCTGGAGCTCTTCACGCACCACGCGCTGGAATACATCCATTTGGATGGGCTTTTCCCGCTTCTGGACCGGCCTGCCTTCAAAGCTGGCCCGGGGGTTTGGCGCGGGCGCGTATTCAGCAACCGAAGGCACCCCGGGTTGAATCGTGGGTGGAGCTACTGGTGCAGCCGGACGCGGCTCAGGTGCGGTCGCAGGCGCGGCGGCAGCCTTTTCCTCGGCCAGAGCCACAGGCGTGATCTCGCGCACGGTGGCAACGCGCTCCACGGACACGTTTGAGGGGCGGTCCGGTCCCAGCCGCAACACCCGCTCACCCTCAAAGGCGCTGCTCAGCAGGCGTTCGGCGACGCCGCGCATGGCGGCCTCGTCCTTAAAGCGGACCTCCAGCTTGTTCGGATGCACGTTGACGTTCACACTCGTCGGTGGCACGACCAGGTTAAGCGCGCACATCGGATACATGCCGATGGTCACGCGGCTGCGGCAGACCTCCTCCAGCGCCCGGGACAGCAGCGCACAGCGCACGGCGCGCCCATTGATAAAGAACGCCTGATGGGCGCGGGTGGCCTTGGCCTGCTCGCCGACACCGATCAGACCATGGATGCGGGTGCCGCCCTCGCAGGCGTCCACCGCCACCATCTGCTCCGCCGTCTGTTTGCCGTAGATGGCGAACACCGCGTGGCGCAGCTTGCCGTCGCCAAAGCTGTGGTAGACGTTGTTGCCGTTGTTGATGTAGCGCACGGCGATATCCGGGTTGCCCATGATCATCCGGGCCACCACGTCGCCCACCAGTCCGCCCTCATAATTGGGCTTTTTCAGAAAGGCGCGCCGCACGGGCAGGTTGTAGAAAAGGTCCTTCATCACGAAGGTCGTGCCCTCGGGGCAGCCCGTCTCCTTCACGCGAAGATTCGCCCCGCCGTCGATGTTCAGCCTGACACCGGTGTCCTGGCCTCTGGCCCGGGTCGTCATCTCCACGTGGGATACCGAGGCGATGGAGGGCAGCGCCTCTCCGCGAAAGCCCAGTGTGCGGATGTCATCCAGCTGCTCGGCGCTCTGAAGCTTCGACGTGGCGTGGTTTTCAAAGGCCAGGCGCACCTGATTGGGCTCGATGCCACAGCCGTTGTCCGTCACCCGCAGGTAATCGATGCCGCCACCCTTGATTTCCACGGTGATGGCGGTCGACCCGGCGTCGATAGCGTTTTCCATCAGCTCTTTGACCACCGAGCTGGGGCGCTCCACCACCTCGCCGGCGGCGATCCGTCCCACCGTCGCGGCGTCCAGTACGCGAATCGGCATTATCGTATCCTCCGTTTATATCCGCTTGGCCTTTTCGTTGATTTCAAACAGCTTGTTCAGCGCGTCGATGGGCGTCATGCTGACCACGTCCAGCGCAGCGATCTCCTGCACCAGCTCCATGGGCTGGAAATCCAGCAGGCCCAGCTGGCGGTCCTGGGGCTTCCTGCGGTCGTCCAGTATGTTCTGGCCGATGGTGCCCCGGGTCTGCCCCTCCACCTCCAGCCGCGCCATGATCTGCCGGGCCCTGGCGATCAGCGATTTCGGCAGGCCGGCCAACCGCGCCACGGATACGCCATAGCTGCGGTCCGCCCCGCCCCGGACGATCTTGCGCAGGAAGATCACGTCCTCGCCCTGCTCCTTGGCGGTGATGCGGAAGTTGACCACGCCGTCAAGCTGGCCCTCCAGCTCGGAAAGCTCGTGGTAGTGGGTGGCGAAAAGCGTGCGTGCCCCGCACTTTTCACCGGCGATGTACTCCACCGCCGCCCAGGCGATGGATAGCCCGTCGAAGGTGGAGGTCCCCCGCCCCACCTCATCCAGGATGAGCAGGCTCCTGGGGGTGGCGAACTTCAGGATCGTGGCCATCTCACTCATCTCCACCATGAAGGTGGACTGGCCGCCGTACAGGTCGTCCGACGCGCCGATGCGGGTGAAGATCCGGTCGGTGATGGCGATGTCCGCGGCGGTAGCCGGCACGAAGGAGCCCATGTGGGCCATCAGCACAATCAGCGCCACCTGGCGCATGTAGGTGGATTTGCCCGCCATGTTCGGGCCGGTGATGATCATCACCCGCTCCTCCCGGGTCAGGGTGGTGTCATTGGGCACGAAGCGCTCCCGGCCGATGGACGCTTCCACCACGGGATGGCGGCCGTTTTCGATGCTGTAGCGGCCCTCGTCGTTGATGGCGGGGCGCACGTAGTTGTATTCCGAGGCCACCCGGGCCAGCGACAGCAGCACATCCAGCGTCTTGAGCCCCGTCACAGTCCCCTGGAGCTGGGCGAGGTTTTGCTTGAGCTGCTCCCTGATCTCGCAGAACAGGGAATATTCCAGCCGTATGGCGTTTTCCTCCGCGCCAAGGATCTTGCTCTCCAGCGTCTTGAGCTCTTCGGTGATGAAGCGCTCGGCGTTGGCCAGGGTCTGCTTGCGCACGTAGTCGTAGGGCACCTGGTCATAGAAGGACTTGGTGACCTCGATGTAATACCCGAACACCCGATTGTAGCCTACCTTCAGATTCTTGATGCCGGTGCGCTCCCGCTCCCGGGCCTCAAGGCCGGCCAGGTACTCCTTGCCGTGGCTGCCGATCTGCCGCAGCTCATCCAGTTCGGCACTGTAACCCTCTCGGATCATGCCGCCGTCCCGGACGGATATGGGCGCGTCCGGCGATATGGCCCGGCGCAGCGTGTCCGTCAGGGCCTTCAGCGGGTCGAGGAGCGCCATGGTTTCCCGGATCAGCGTCGATTTCAATTCGCCGCAGTATTCCCGTATCAGCGGCACACAGTCCAGCGTGGTCACCAGGGCCAGGCAATCCCTGGCGTTGACGGTGTCGTAGGCGATCCTGCTGAGCAGCCGTTCGATGTCGTAGACGCTGTCGAAGGTCTGTCGCAGGCTGTCGGCGGTCATGGGGTTCTCGATCAGCTCCCCGACGGCGTCCAGACGGGCCTCGATCTGCGCTTTGTCCTTCAATGGGCGTTCGATCCAGGCACGCAGCAGGCGGCTGCCCATGGCGGTGCCGGTCTTGTCCAGTATCCACAGCAGGGAGCCCTTGCGGCTCTTGCCCCGGGCGGTCTCCACCAGCTCCAGGTTGCGCAGGGCCACCCGGTCCAGCGCCATGTAGTCCGCGCTTTCATAGGGCTTCGCGGTCAGTATGTGGCTCAGTGCGTTCTTCTGGGTCCGGGTCAGGTAGCCCAGCAGCGCGCCGCCGGCGCAAACCGCCAGCCGCTGGCCGTCAAAGCCCAGCTCGGAGATCGACTTGCCGAAGTGGGCAGTCATCACCTTCGCGGCGATGCCATAGGTGAATTGCTCCGCGTCGAGGCATTCCGCCTTCTGGGCACGCTCCGGCTCCAGCTCGGCGAAGGCCTGCAGATCGTTGACGATCACCTCGCTGGGCGCAAGGCGCGCCAGCTCGTCGGAAAGATTCGAACGGATATCCTGGATCTGGCAGAGGGAAAACTCGCCCGTGGAGACATCGCAGAAGGCGAAACCGGCCCGGTTTTTCTGGAGACACAGGGCCGCGATGTAGTTGGCCTTGCGGTCCTCGAGCATGTTGCTCTCGATCACCGTGCCCGGCGTCACCACGCGAATGACCTCCCGCTCCACCAATCCCTTGGTGGTGGCCGGGTCGGTCATCTGCTCGCAAATGGCTACCTTGTAGCCCTTTTCGATCAGCTTTTGCAGATAGGTATCCACCGCGTGGTAGGGCACCCCGCACATGGGAGCCCGCTCGGACAGGCCGCAGTCCTTGCCCGTCAGCGTCAGCTCCAGCTCCCGGGAGACCAGCTTCGCGTCCTCGAAGAACATCTCGTAGAAGTCTCCCAGGCGATAGAACAGTATCGTTCCGGGATATTGCTCCTTGATGTTCAGGTACTGCTGCATCATCGGCGTCACAGGCATGGGGGTCACCTCGCTTTGTTAAGTGGTACGCTTGTAGCGACAGCGCATGTGCCGTCACAGCACAGCATCAATGGCATCCGGAACAGGACGCGCAGCTGCCGGAGCAGCCCTCGGGCTGCTGCATTTCGCCGGTGACGATGAACTGCAGCACCTGGTTGATCTGTCCGATCAGGGCGTTGAAAGCGTTGCGCGCTTCAGTCAGCGCCACGATATCATCCATCATCTGGAGCCGCTCCTGGGCCGCGTCCATCTCGTCGGAAATGCGCTTCAACGCGCCGGGATCGGGGTTTTCAGACTGCATCATGCCCTGGAGCTCCTGGCGCTTTTCCAGGTACTCGCCCATCGCCCTCGCGGCTTCCTCGTTCTGCATGGCCTTGTCCTCCGCGGCCTTCATCTTCAGGTAGGCCTCGCTCTCCATCAGCGCCTGGCCCAGCTCGCGGGTCTTTTGAAATACTGCATCCATATGCTTATCCCTCCGGATTGATGATCCTGCCGCGCAGCGTATTGCGCCCGGCAGAGGTGATTTCCACGTCGGCAAACTGTCCGATCAATGTGCTGTCCCCGGCGAAGTTGACCATGTGCCCCCTGGGGGTCTTGCCGCCCACAGAGGCGCTGTCGCGGGTGGAGACGGCCTCCACCAGCACGCGCTCCCGCTTCCCTACCTGGGCCTCCAGCACCTGGAGGGCAATGGCCTGCTGCAGGTCGATCAGGCGCTGTATCCGTTCGCTCTTGACCTCATAGGGCGTGTCGTCCGGATAGGTCGCGGCCCTGGTGCCCTTGCGTGGCGAATAGATGAAGGTGTAGGAGGCGTCGAAGCGGACCTCGCGGACCAGGGACATCGTCTCTTCAAACTGTTCCAGCGTCTCGCCGGGGAAGCCGACGATGATGTCGCTGGTCAGGCCAATGTCCGGACAGACGGCCCGCAGCCTACGCACCAGGTCCAGATAGTGTTCCCGGGTGTAGCTCCGGTTCATGCGCCGCAGAATCTCGTCGCTGCCCGCCTGTACCGGCAGGTGCAGCTGGGGCATCAGGTGCTTAAGCTCCCCGAAGGCGTGAATCAGCTCGTCGGAAAGGTCCTTGGGGTGGGAAGTCATGAACCTGATCCGGGGAATGCCCAGCCGGTCGATCCGGTAGAGCAGCTCGGCAAATTCCGCGCCGCCGCCCCGGTAGGAGTTGACATTCTGCCCCAGCAGCATGATCTCCTGGGCGCCCTCGTCCTGCAATCGCACGCACTCGGCGATGACGGCCTCCGGCGTGCGGGAGCGCTCACGGCCCCGCACATAGGGCACGATACAATAGGTGCAGAAATTGTTGCAGCCGTACATGATGTTGACGAAGGCGTTGAAGCGGTTCCTGCGCTTCTCGGGCATGCCCTCCACCACCTCGCCGTCGGTGTCGATCACCTCCACCACGGGATGCTTTTCCGTCAGTACGCGGTAGATATACTCCGGCAGACGGTAGAGGTTGTGGGTGCCGTACACCAGGTCGATAAAGGGATAACGGGCCTTCATCATCGCCGCCATGCCCTTTTCCTGGGTCATGCAGCCGCCCACGCAGATCATCAGGTCGGGCTTGACCTTTTTCAGCTCCTTGAGCCAGATCACGTTGCCCAGGGCTTTGTTCTCGGCGTTTTCCCGCACACAGCAGGTGTTGTACAGGATCAGGTCCGCCGCCTCGCGAACGGGAGCATGGGTCATCCCCATCTGCTCCAGCATTCCGGCGATGGATTCGGAATCCCGCTCGTTCATCTGGCAGCCCATGGAGACGATATGATAGCTTTGGGGACGCTTCTCCAGGCTGTTCACCAGCTTCATGAACTCCTGCTGGCGCTGCATCTCCTCCTGGGGCACAACCGGTCTTTCCTTCATTTGAGAACCTCGTTTCAGCGTTTCATGTCAATCGGCGCAAATCTGTATTCCCCCGCCCCCAGGGTCTCGACGGGCGTCAGCCGCAGTAAGCCGCCCTCGGGCATGCCGATCTTGCGGATCCAGCCGCAGACGGCGGGGGCTGCCTCGAGCGCCAGCGCGGTCTCATCCCCGGCCCGCCTGCGCCGCCACAGGTCGCGCAGGGCCCGGCGCGCTGTCGTCTCGTGGGAAGGGACGATGCCGTTGCCGTCACAGCGGGAACAGGTATGAGTCAGTTGCTTTGACAGGCTCTGCCGCACCCGCTTTCGGGTCAGTTCTACCAGCCCCAGGGCCGTGTAATCCACCACCCGCGTGCGGTTGCGGTCATTGGCGGCGCACTCCCGGAGCACGGACAGCAGCGCTTCACGATCGCTTTCGCGGCGCATATCGATGAAGTCAACGACGACCATGCCGCCGATATCCCTCAGGCGCAGCTGCCGCATCAGCTCCCGGGCGGCTTCGCAGTTGGTCGCCAGGATGGTGTCGTCCGCGTCGCGCCTGCCCGTATTCTTGCCGGTGTTGACATCCACGACGGTGAGGGCTTCGGTCTCATCGATCACCAGGGAGCCGCCGCTCTTGAGCCAGACATAGCGCTGCAGGGCCTTGTCGGCCTGACTGTCCACCCGGTAGAGGTCGAACAGCGGCGTTTCGCCCGTGTGCTTCTGAATCCGGTCAGCCAGCGCCGGCGAAAACAGCTCCGCCAGTGCCTTCAGGCGCTCGTAGCACCGGTCGTCGTCGGTCCAGATCGCCTCGACGTCCCCGGTGAGCCTGTCGCGGATGGCCTGCAGGGCCAGGTCGTTGTCGTCGTAAACCCGCATGGGCGCTTTCATGTGGGCTGAATGCCGCCGCATACCGTCCCATTGGGAGGAAAGCCGCGCAAACTCCTCCCGCAGGCTCTCTTCGCTCATGTCCTGGGCCGCCGTGCGCAGTATGATCCCGTCCGTTCGATCCGCGGTCAGTGACAGCCCGATTTCACGAAGGCGGGCGCGCTCGCCGGCGCTATTGATCTTCCGGGAAACCCCGACATACTTCACCCCCGACAGCAGCACCATGGCCCGGCCGGGCAGCGTGATGTGGCAGGAGAGCCGGGGACCCTTCGCGCCGGGCTGGGCGCGGATGACCTGTACCAGCAGCTCCCGGCCCGGACGCACAAGTTTTTCGATGCGCGCCTTGCCCAGCAGGGTCGCCAGGTCCCTGTCTGACTGGGCGAAGAGCCCTATGTCACCGGCAGCGAGGAAGCCGTTCTTCTCCATGCCGATATTCACAAATGCCGCGTTCATGCCGGGAAGCACATTCTCAACGCGGCCGAGGTAGATATTGCCGGATTGGTTTTCGTCGTCCGGCCGCTGATAAACCAGCTCGCAGAGCAGCCCCTCCTCGATCACGGCCATGCGGGTCTGATCCATCACCCGCTCAATCAGCAGTACCTGTTTCATCGGCCTGCCACTCCTAAAGCGCCATCAGCGGCGTGGGATTGCCCTGGGCGTCCAGCCCCAGCAGCATCCGCCGGTGTACGCGCACCCGCGGCGCTTCCACCCCGGCCATCCCGGCCAGCAGGTCCACCAGCAGCTCGGGCTTGATGGACTGGCTCTCCGTGAGCATCAGCCGGGCGTTGAAGCTGTCCGGGCCGGTGGGTTCCATGGACAGGACCAGGGGCCTGGCGTTGATCGTCCTTTCACCGGACTTGGTCTTCTTGACCGCGGGGACGACTTCGGTTTCCATGAACGATGGTATCTGTCCGAGGATGGCGGAGGCGCTCTCTCCCTCGAGCCGCACGGTATAGTCCGACATCCGGACCAGGGCCATCGGGGCGGTGTGGCGATCGTCCACCATGCGCACCTCCAGCACCGGCAGGTCCTCCGGCAGCGCGGCGCGAACGGCGTCCTCGGTGCGCTTGCGCCCCATCGGCGCGCTCAGCTTGATGTCGATCACCTCATATTCGCTGGTCCACCCAAGGGCCAGCGCGGAGCCAAAAGACATCACCGGATGGGGATTGAATCCCTGGCTCCAGGCGATGGGCAGCCCCGTGCGATTGACGGCGCGCTGGAAGAAGCGCTGAAGGTCAAGATGGGAAATGAAGCGCAGCCTGGGCTGCTTGCCAAAGCGAATCAGTGCCCTCATATCTGTCTCCTTTGCCTCGTCAACGTCCTTGACACGCGCCATAGCGCTTCATGCCGCAGCCCGTGCAGCCCTTGCGGCAATCCGGTGTGCACTCGGCCCTCTGGGCCTTCTCCCACTCCCGGAGCAGATAAGCCTTCGTCACGCCGCAATCCAGGTGATCCCAGGGAAACATCTCGTCCGTCGGACGGGGTCTCAGCGCATAGAAATCAGGATCGAGGCCCTCTTCCTCAAAGGCTTTGAGCCAGAGATCATAGCGGAACTGGTCGCTCCATCCGTCGAAGCGACAGCCCATGCGCCAGGCCCGCTCCATGGCCTCTGCCAAACGCCGGTCCCCCCGGGCAAACACCGCTTCGATGTAGCTCAGGTCCGGCGCGTGGTATTTGAAATCCACGCCCTTGACCCTGGACAGCGCCTGCCTGAGCAGCTGCTGCCGGTGAACCACGGTATCGTAATCCAATTGGGGGGCCCACTGGAAGGGCGTGTCGTTCTTCGGCACGAAAACCGACGCGCTGACCGTGATGCGCAGTCCCGGCGCGCGGCGTTCCTTCGGCACGGAGAAATAGCAAGCGCGCACCTTCTGGGCCAGATCGGCGATGCCCAGGACGTCCTCGTCCGTCTCGGTGGGCAGCCCCAGCATGAAATACAGCTTCACCGCCGACCAGCCCTGCTCGAAGGCGTCGGTCACCGAGCGGATCAGGTCGGCCTCGGTCACGCCCTTGTTGATCACGTCCCGAAGGCGCTGGGTGCCCGCTTCCGGCGCGAGGGTCAGGGCGGTCTTCTTGACCTTCTGGGTCTCCTTCAGGGTATCGGTGAGCACCGTGTCGATGCGCTGGGAAGGCAGCGATATGCGCACGCGCTTTGCCGCGAAGCGCTCCACCATCTGGTGGGCCAGCTCCGGCAGGCAGCTGTAATCGCCGCTTGAGAGGCTCATCAGCGAAATCTCGTCATAGCCAGTGGAGGAAACCAGGTTGTCCGCCAGCTGCATCAAGTGTTCGATACTGCGCTCGCGAATAGGGCGGTAGATCATGCCCGCCTGACAGAAGCGACAGCCCCGGGTGCAGCCCCGGAAGATCTCCAGCATGATGCGATTGTGGATGATCTCCCCGTAGGGCACGATCAGCTTTTCGGGATAGGTCGCGCTGTCCAGATCATTGACCAGCGCCTTTTTTACGATCTCCGGTGCGCCGCTGCCTGGCCTGGGGGTCACAGCCCGGATGGTGCCGTCGTCGTTATAGCTGACTTCGTAAAGCGAGGGCACGTAGATGCCGGGAATCCGGGCGGCCATGCGCAGGTATTCCTCCCGGGGCAGGCCGGCGGCCTTCCACTGCCTGTACAGGTCGATGGTCTGCTGGGTCTCCTCCTCGCCGTCGCCGAGGGCCACCAGGTCTACAAAGGGGGCCAGGGGCTCCGGGTTGAAGGCGCAGGGACCGCCGACGATGATGAAAGGGCCTTCCCTGCGGTCCGCACTGCGCAGGGGGATGCCCGCCAGGTCCAGCGCCTCGAGGATGTTGGTAAAGCTCATCTCGTATTGCAGCGTGATGCCCAGCATGTCAAAGTACTTCACCGGCGTGCGCGATTCCAGTGAAAACAGGGGGATGCCGTCCCGGCGCATCAGCTCCGCCATGTCCACCCAGGGCGAAAACACGCGTTCGCACCAGGCGTCCTCCCGGGCGTTGATGGCGCTGTACAGGATCTTCATGCCCAGGTGGGACATGCCGACCTCATAGGTGTCCGGGAAGAGAAAGGCATAGCGCACGTCCACCCGCTCCGGGTCCTTCATGACGGCGTTGAATTCGCCTCCCATGTAGCGAACGGGCTTCTGTACGGACATCATAAGGTTCTCTATGCGCTCTGAAAGGGACAATGGGCCATACCTCCTGTAGATACATGCATTCATGATTACTCTATCACGAATTCATTTTTTCTTCAACTTCCCTGTGTTAACAATTGTGCTGTGGTTTTCAGAAGTGTTTATGCAAACATCTTAACACAAAAGAACGCCTCACAGCCTTGACGGGCGGGCATAAACCGCCTATTATGACAAGCAGAAATGGAGTTGAATACTTATGCAAAAGTTACCCTTTGTCAATCATGAAAAGCTAAAGGAAATCACTGCGCAGTACCCCACCCCGTTTCACCTCTATGACGAAGCAGGCATCCGGCACACCGTCCGCAGCGTCCATGAGGCCTTCTCGTGGAACAAGGGCTTCCGTGAGTATTACGCGGTCAAGGCGTGCCCGAATCCCTTTATACTGAAGCTGCTGAAGGAAGAGGGCTGCGGCGTCGATTGCGCCTCCCTGACCGAGCTGAAGATGGCCGAGGCCCTGGGCTTTTCCGGCGATGATATCATGTTCTCGTCCAACGAGACGCCCGCCGTGGAATACGAATACGCCCGCAAGCTGGACGCCATTATCAACCTGGACGACATCACCCATATCGACTTTCTCGCCGCCCATGGCGGGCTGCCTGAGCGCATTTGCCTGCGCTACAACCCCGGCGGAGAGCTTCTGGTGGGCACGGTGTACATGGGCCAGCCCGATTCCTCCAAGTTTGGCATGACCAAGCAGCAGATCTTCTCAGCGGTGCAGCGCCTGATGCAGCTGGGCGTAAAACGCTTTGGCCTGCATGCCCTGCTGGCCAGCAACGCCGCCGACAACAATTACTATCCCGCCAACGCGATGATCCTGTTTGACCTGGCCATCGATCTGAAGAAGAAGCTGGGCGCGGAGATCTTCATGGTGAACCTCTCCGGTGGCATCGGCATTCCCTACCTGCCCGAGCAGACCATGCCCGACATCGGCGCCATCGGAGCCTCCATTCAGGAGGGCTTTGCCAAGACGCTGGGCGCGGCGGGACTGGGCAACGTCAACCTCGCCACCGAGCTGGGCCGTTTCATGACCGGTCCCCATGGGTGCCTGGTGACCCGCGCCATCCACAAAAAGCACATCTACAAGGAATACATCGGCGTGGATGCCTGCGCGGTAAACCTGATGCGTCCGGCCATGTATGACGCCTACCACCATATCACCGTATCCGGCAAGGAGGACGCCCTCTGCGACCACGTCTACGACGTCGTAGGCTCCCTTTGCGAGAACAACGACAAGTTCGCGGTGGACCGCGCCCTGCCCCAGATTGACGACGGTGACCTGGTGGTCATCCATGACACCGGCGCCCACGGCTATTCCATGGGCTACAACTACAACGGCAAGCTGAAGAGCGCCGAGATCATGCTGCATCCCGATGGCAGCTTCTCGATGATCCGTCGGGCGGAGACCGTCAAGGATTACTTTGCCACCTTCGACTTCTGTGACATCCTGGACGGCGTGTCCGATGAATAGAATTCGGTCGCTTGCCACAAAAACAGACCGCGTTTCATAATGAAACGCGGTCTGTTTTTGCTCGACCGGTTATGGTGGCTCATCCCCGGCCATCGCTCGCAGCTTTTTGAGGATGCGGCTTTCCATCCGGGAAACCTGGACCTGGGAGGTGCCCAGATCCCGGGCAATCCGGGACTGTGTATGGCGCTTGAAATAGCGCCTGTATATCAGCGTTCTCTCGGACTCCGGCAGATCCTCCAGGAGCCTGGACAGCATCAGCCGCCGATCCACAACCGCCATTGACTCCGTCCCGATCACGTCCATCAACCGCAGGCCATCGTCGCCGCCGACCGTTTCATCCAGCGAACGCATCGGCCGCCTGCAGTTCAGCGCAAGCAGCACATCGCCCCTGTCCGCGCCCAGCGCATCGGCGATTTCCTGTGCCGAATGGCCTTCCGCGTGCCCGGACTGTTTAATATAATCCTCCACCTTTTTCGACAGCTCCCGCAGGGTGCGGGAGACATGGATGGGCCCGTCATCCCTCAGGGTGCGGCGTATTTCACCCATGATAACGGGCACCGCGTAGGTTGAAAACTGCACCTGAAAGGACGGATCAAAGCGGTCTATGGCCTTCAGCAGTCCCAGGCATCCATATTGAAACAGATCGTCGTATTCCACACCCCGCCCCAGAAAGCGCCTGACGATGAATTTCACCAGCGCGGTGTTCTGTGAGACGAGCGCCTCCCGGGCCTGTTGATCGCCCGCCCTGGCCCGGGACAGCAGCGCTTCGGTGCTTTGGTGTCCTTCCGCGTTCAAGCGCGCTGCGGGACGGCGTCGTCCCGCAACCGGATTCGCTTGTTCATGCGTACGGCCGTACCCGCCCCCGGCGCGCTCTGCACATCCACATCGTCCATGAAGCTCTCCATGACGGTGAAGCCCATGCCGGAACGCTCCTCGTCGATCGAAGTGGTATAGAAGGGCTGGCGCGCCTGCTGAACATCCTCGATGCCTCTTCCCCGGTCGATGATCTGGATTTGCAGCTCGCCGCTTTCATCATAGGCCGCTTTTATGCACACCATGCCCTCCCCACCGGCATAGCCGTGGACAATGGCGTTGGTCACCGCCTCTGACACGGCTGTCTTGACATCGGCCAGCTCCTCCATGGTGGGGTCCAGAGGCAGCATGAAGCCGCTGATGGCCAGCCGCGCAAAGGCCTCGTTTTCCGGCGTCGCCTTGAAATCCAGGCGCATTTCATTGATTATACGCATAATCCCGCTCCTTTCCCTCAGGCGAGTTTCTCCACCAGCTGATAAAGGCCGGCCATTTTGAAGATGCGGTCAATGCGCTCGTCGGTGCCGCATACCGCGACGCTTCCGCCCCTTCGGTTCATCAGCTTGTACCGACCGATGATCAGCCCGATGCCGCTGCTGTCCATGAATTCCAGCCCCTTTAGATCAAATACCAACCTTTTGACGCCGGTTTGATCGATCAGCGCATCCAGTTCCCGGCGGATTCCCGTCGCCGCGCTGTGATCCAGCTCACCCGACAGGCGCACCGTCAGCGCATTCTTCTTCTTTTCATAGCAAAGCATGGAATCACCCTTTCCTCCGGGTAATTCCATGCTCGCCATGTCGTTTCCTCTGTCTGAAAGGATCTGTTTATGCCGATTCGGGTCTTTCGCTCGACAGATGGGCGTCAATGATCCCGGTGGCCGCGTCTCCGTCCAGCGATTCTGCCTCCAGAAGCGCATTCGCAAGGGCGTTGACCGCCCCTACCTGCGATGCCAGAAGTGCCTTGACGCAGGCGTACTGGCTGCGCAGCAGCGCCTTGCACGCCTCAGTAGCGCCCGTGCCCGCGCCGCAGGCGCGGTTCAGCGCCTTCAGCGAGACCGCGGGTTCGTCCCACATACCCAGCTCCGTTACCATTGCGCTGGCCAGCTCCGTGGCGCGCGCCAGGTCGCTGGAAGCGCCCGCGGTCAGCGCGTCATCGCCGAACACCAGCTGCTCGGCCGCCCGTCCCGCCAGCAGCACCCGGATCTGGTTTTCAAGGTGACGCTTTTCGACCATCACCCGCTCCTGGGGGATGCAGAGGTTGTAGCCCGCCGCGCCATGACCCGTGGGAAGTATGCTCACCCGGGTCAGGCGGTTCTCCGGCGACAGCAGACGGCTCGCCAGCGCATGACCGGCTTCATGAACGGCGATGATTCGCTTTTCACGTGGAGAGGCCAGCATTTCGCGGTCCGCCCCGGCGACAGTTTTGTAGAAGGCCCGCTGCAGGTCCTGTCTGTCAATGCCGCCGTCGTCCCTCTCCGCCGCCGCGAGGGCCGCCTCGTTCAGCAGGTTTTCCAGGGACGCGCCGGAAAAGCTGACGGTCTGCGCGGCCAGCTCCTCGAGGCTGACGTCGTCGTTCAGCGGCTTTCCCCGGCTGTGCAGCTTCAGTATTTTCAGCCGCTGGTCCCTTCCGGGCAACCCCACCTCGATCTGCCGGTCAAACCGTCCCGGACGCAGCAGCGCCGGGTCCAGGGCTTCGATGCGATTGGTGGCCGCCATGACGATGACGCCGTCGCCGGTATAAAAGCCGGACATTTCGCTCAGCAGCGCGTTCAGCGTCTGGTCCCGTTCATCGGAGGCGCTGTCATCGCGCCGCTTGCCCATGGCGTCGATCTCATCGATGAAAATCACACAGCGGCCGACCTTGCGCGCCCTTTTGAACAGCGCCCGCACCCTGCTGGCGCCGACCCCAACATATTTTTCCACGAAATCCGAGCCGGAGAGGGCGAAGAACGGAACGCCCGCCTCCCCTGCCAGCGCCCGGGCCAGAAGGGTCTTACCGGTTCCCGGGGGTCCATAGAGCAGCACCCCCCTGGGCATGCGCGCCCCGTAGCGCACGTATTTCCCGGGGTCCTTCAGGTAATCCCGAAGCTCTGTAACGCTCTGAAGGGCCTGCTCATTCGCGGCGATATCGGAAAAGGTGCATGTGGCGTGCTCATCCCTTTTCGATGTGTCCCGGTGGGCGC
Source organism: Clostridia bacterium (assembly GCA_017512905.1). GTDB lineage: Bacteria > Bacillota > Clostridia > Christensenellales > Aristaeellaceae > UBA2862. The sequence continues at coordinate 32,000 of JAFWEL010000130.1, read as the reverse complement.
CGACCGTCTCCATTCGCCCGCGCCGCCCATTGAAGGACGCCAGCAGCACCAGTCCCGCCATGGACAGGACGATCAATACCTGGGTAAGGGTTGTGCGCAGCTGGGGTGTGCTCTGCAGCGTCAGCGAGAGCAGCACCGCGGCCAGGGCCGTCACCAGCGTCAGCGTCATCAACACCGTCGTCAAGCGCTTCAATAAAACCACCTCTTCTGATTATGGGTCCCGTAAATATGCCTGTATTATTGTATAACGATGGCCGCGCGTTGTCCACGAACAACTTCTGGCACACATGTCTATTTGCACCGAAAATGGGAATGCTTAGAGAGGATGTTTCGCCGAAGGGTGGATGGAATATGAAAAAGAAGCTGCTGGCCGGACTGGGCATCGCCGCACTGGTCGCCTTTGGCGCGTTGGTGTGGCGGCTCGACCTGCCCCATTGGAAAAAGCTGGATCTGAGCAGGATCGAACAGATGTCCTCGTCAACGACCGTCTACGATGAAAACGACGCCGTCGTGGGCGCTTTGCGGGGCAGCGAGCACCGGATCTGGGTGGAGCTGTCCGCCGTACCGGAGCATGTGCAGCAGGCGTTCATTGCCGCGGAGGACCTGCGCTTCTACAGGCATCATGGCGTGGATTTCCACAGGCTGGCGGGCGCGCTGTGGCAGGATATCCGCACATTGAGCTATGCCCAGGGCGGTTCAACGATCACCCAGCAGCTGATCAAGCTGACCCACCTGAGCCAGGTAAAGACCCTCTCCCGGAAGGCGCAGGAGATCGTGCTGGCGTTGCAGCTCGAGCGGGTCATGGACAAGCGCCATATTTTGGAAGCCTACCTGAACGCCGTGTACTTCGGCCACGGGGCCTACGGCATTGAGGCGGCCGCAAATGTCTATTTCGACAAGTCCGCCTCAGAGCTGACCCTGTCTGAGGGCGCGCTGCTGGCGGGGGTCATCAAATCGCCATCGACCTACGCGCCTCATATGAACCCGGACAAGGCGGCCTCGCGGCGCAATGCTATCCTGCAAACGATGGAAAACAGCGGCATGATCACCGACGACCAGCGACGGGAGGCCCAGGCCGAGGCGGTTCGCCTGGCCGACGATGAAGGCGGCGAGGCCCAGTTCGCCTGGTACATGGACACCGTGCTGGACGAGGCCTCGAAAATCCTGAATATTTCCGCGGATGAGCTGATGACGGGGAGATACGCCATCCATACCGCGCTCAATCCGGGTATGCAGGCCACAGCGGAGGCGCTGTTCGAAGACGCCGCCCGCTTTCCGGCGGATGGACAGGATGGCGCGCCGGCGCAGGCGGCGCTCGTCGCGCTGGATACCGAAACCGGCGAATTACGGGCCGTGATCGGCGGCAGGCGCTATGATGTCATGCGCGGGCTGAATCGGGCCACGAACATGCGAAGGCAGCCCGGGTCGGCCATTAAGCCCGTTTCCACCTATGCCGCCGCCATAGACGCCTACGGCTACCTGCCCTCGTCGATCATCGACGATACGCCCAGGGCCTTCCCGGGGGGCTACGTCCCCGGAAACGCCGGCGGAGCCAGCTACGGACCCGTAACCCTGCGGGAGGCCCTGTCCCGTTCCCTGAACGTGGCCACCGTCGATCTCGCGGACACCATCGGTGTGCCCGCTCTGCGCACCTATGCCAATCGCTTCGGCCTGCCGCTGGACGATTCGGACGCCAATCTGTCCCTCGCCCTTGGCGCGATGACCCACGGCGTTTCCCCCGCGCAGCTCGGCGGCGCTTATTGCGCGCTGGCCAATGGCGGCGCCCGGGTGACGCCTCATGCCGTTCGGAGGATCGAGGATGGCGACGGTCACGTGCTCTACCACGCGCCGGTGAGCGAGCGTCGCGCCGTCACCCCGGAGGCCGCCTATATGATTACGGATATGCTGAAGACCGCCGCTACGAAGGGCAGCGCGAAAGCGCTTGCCGCCTGTGGCGTGCCCGTGGCGGGCAAGACGGGGACCGTGGCGGAGGGAAACGACGGTACCCGGGACATCTGGACCGTCGCCTATACCCCCGAAACCGCCGTCTGCGTCTGGATGGGCTTTGACGATCCCGGCTCGGGAAACAGCCTGCCCGCCTCGGAGGGTGGCAGCGGCTATCCCGCCCGCCTTTGCGCGGCCTTTCTGGGAGAAGTGTCGAAATCCACGGTCAACAGGGATTTCAAGCGCCCCAGTGGCGTCAGGGCGGCCCTGGTGGACGGCGTTGCCCTGGAGGGCGACGGGATCCCGCTGCTCAGCACCGAGCGCACCCCTCCGGAGTATACCCGCCTCGAACTCTTCCACGCGAACGATATGCCCAAACAGTTCTCCACCCACTGGACCTCCCCCGCCGCGCCCCAGGATTTCCGGTTGCTCTCGGGCGCGGGCGAGGTTCCGGTGCTGGCGTTTACGCCCCAGGACGCAGACATCCAATACGTGCTCACCCGCTCGGTGGACGGTGAGAGCGTCGAGGTGGCTGTGCTGCAGGGCGAGGCCGGCCAGGAGATTCGCTTTGCCGACGACGGGTGCGACCTGTCCAGGTGTGCCAGCTACGCGCTGCTGCCCCGAAACCGCCTGCTGTATGAACGGGGAGAGCTGCTCGCCGGTCCGGTCAGCCAAACCGTGGCCTATGTCCCGGGCGGGCTGCTGAACACGATAATGGGCGTCGGAGAGGCCGAAGCCCCACCGACGCCCGCTGATATAGAGGAGGCCGATCGTCAGTCGCTGTTTGGCTGACCGGCGACGAGCAGCTCCATCTCCTCCTTCTCGATCGGTTTGAATGCCAGACGGTCGCCATCTGCCGTCACGCGCACGCGATCCCCCAGGCGGATGTTTCCCAGCAGGATTTCCTCGCTGAGGGCGTCCTCCACCATCCGCTGGATTGCGCGACGCAGCGGCCTTGCGCCATACTGCATGTCGTAGCCCGCGCCGCTGATGACGCTGAGGGCGGATTCATCCACGTCCAGCTCAATGCCGTGCTCGGCGAGCCTTGCGCAGACCTGCCGGAGCAGCAGCCGCGCGATCTCGTCGATCTCCCGCTGCTCCAGGGCATGGAACACGATGATCTCGTCCACGCGGTTTAAAAACTCCGGCCGGAAGATGTTCTTCACCTCGCCCATGATGTTTTCCTTCATGGTCTCGTAGGTGCGGGCGCTGTCGATGGAGCCGCCGAAGCCGAGGCTGCGCTGCTTCTTGAGCGCGTGAGCGCCGGCGTTGCTGGTCATGACGATGACGGTGTTCTTGAAATCCACCACCCGGCCCTGGCCGTCGGTCAGCCGGCCGTCCTCCAGGATCTGCAGGAGGATGTTGAACACGTCCGGGTGGGCCTTTTCCACCTCATCCAGCAGGATGACCGCATAGGGCTTTCGCCGCACCTTCTCGGTCAGCTGGCCGCCCTCCTCGTGGCCCACGTAGCCCGGGGGCGAGCCGATCATGCGGGACACGGAGTGCTTCTCCATATATTCGGACATGTCGATGCGGATCATGCTGTCCTCGTCCCCGAACAGCGCTTCCGCGAGGGCCTTGCACAGCTCCGTCTTGCCCACGCCCGTGGGCCCCAGGAAGATGAAGGAGCCGATGGGGCGCTTCGGGTCCTTCAAACCGGCCCTCGCGCGGCGTATGGCCCGGGCGACGGAGGCGACAGCCTCCTCCTGGCCGATGACCCGCTCGTGCAGCACCGCCTCCAGGTTGACCAGCCGCCGGGATTCGTCCTCGGTGATCTTCGACACCGGTATGCCCGTCCAGGCGCACACGATCTGGGCCACCTCCTCCTCGCCCACGGTCTCCACCTGGCTGTTGCGGCGCTGCTCCCACTCGCTGCGACGCAGGGCCATCTCATTCTGAAGGGCCTTCTTGCGGTCACGCAGATGGGCGGCCTTCTCGAAGTCCTCGTGGGCCACGGCCTCCTCGGTCTCCTTGTTCAGCGCGTCCAGGCGCTCCTGCTGCTGCTTCATGTCCGGCGGCGCGGTAAAGGCCTTGATGCGCACCCGGGAGGCGGCCTCGTCGATCAGGTCGATGGCCTTGTCCGGCAGGAAGCGGTCGGAGATATAGCGATCCGACAGGAAAACCGCCGCCGTGATGGCCTCGTCGGTGATGCGCACGCGGTGATGGGCCTCGTAGCGGTCCCGCAGGCCCTTGAGGATCGCGACGGATTCCTCCCGGGAGGGCTCGGGCACCCTGACCGGCTGGAAGCGGCGTTCCAGGGCGGCGTCCTTTTCGATGTGCTTGTGATACTCGTTCAGGGTCGTTGCGCCAATGCACTGCATCTCGCCCCGGGCCAGGGCCGGCTTGAGGATGTTGGCGGCGTCGATCGCTCCCTCCGACGCGCCGGCGCCGCAGATGGTGTGCAGCTCGTCGATGAACAGGATCACGTTTCCGGAGCTTTTGATCTCCCCCATGACCTTCTTCAGGCGCTCTTCGAATTCGCCCCGGTACTTTGCCCCGGCCAGCATGCTGGCCAGGTCCAGGGAAACCACCCGCTTGCCGCGGAGGATCTCGGGGGCCATGTCCTCGACGATCAATTGGGCCAGACCCTCGACGATGGCCGATTTGCCTACACCCGGTTCGCCGATGAGCACCGGATTGTTCTTGCGTCGCCGGGACAGTATCTGCACGATGCGCTCGATTTCATTGCCGCGGCCAACCACGGGGTCCAGCTCGCCGCCCCGGGCCAGGGCGGTCAGGTCGTGAGAATACTGATTCAGGGTCGGCGTGTCCGCGGCCTGGTTACCGCCGGTTCCGACAGCCTCGTCCTCCGCCCCGGTCAGTATGCGCAACAGCTCGTCCCGGGCCTTGGACAGGTCCAGGCCCAGCTTGATCAACACGTGGGCCGCGACCCCCTCCCGCTCACGCATCAGCGCCAGCAGGATATGCTCGGTGCTGACATAGTTCTGCTTCAGCTCCCGCGCCTCGCGGACGCTCTGCTCCAGCACCTTCTTGGTCCTGGGGGTATAGACCATCTGCTTGCCCTCGACGCTCTCCTCGCCGCGCCCCAGGATTTGCAAAACCTCGGTGCGCACCGCGTCAAGGGTGATGCCCTTCAGCACGGGCGTGGCCCCGCCGGGCTCGGTCAGCACCCCCAACAGCAGGTGCTCGGTGCCCACATAGGTGCGGCCGAGCTCCGCGGCCTCCCGCTGGGCGGCCAGCAGCGCCCGCTGTCCCCTTTCAGTGAATTTCGCGTAATATGCCATTTATTGCCTCCAATGCCAGTCAAATCTCCGATAGCTTTTATTCTGCCACCAGCGCCTGCAGCTCCTCCCGCAGGATCTTCGCCCGCAGGATCTCGGATTCCCTCGGGCTGATCAGCTTGCCGGCCCGCACCCCCAGCGACCCAGGCTGAACGTCCATCATCAACATGTCCAGTCCGGGCAGCGGCGCATGCAGATAGCCCATGCTGGCGGCGTAGCGGATGTCGGAATAGCGGGTCATAAACTCCTTGGCGGTCATCAGCCGCGCATACATCAATTCTCCCCAGGATCGCATGAGCCTATCCTGAAGCTGAAGCATGTCCTTCTTTTCGGCGCTCTCGCGCATACTCCGCTCGTGCTCCACGATCTGGCTCGTTGCCGCGGAGAGGGCGCGGATCACATCTTCCTCACTGCGGCCCAGGGTGGCCTGGTTGGACAGCTGGTAAAGATGGCCCTGGGCCTCGCTGCCCTCGCCGTAGAGTCCGCGTATGGTCAGGCCCAGCTTGGCGATGGTCTGCATCACCGCGCCCATCTGGCCGTTGGCCGACAGCGCCGGCAGGTGCAATATCACGCTGGCGCGCATGCCGGTGCCGGTATTGGCGGGACAGGCCGTCAAAAAGCCCCACTGGTGGTCGAAGGCGAAGGGATAGCGCGTCTCCAGCGCCTCGTCCAACTTCAGGGCCATCTCGGCGGAGCGCTCCAGCTGCAGGCCGGGCAGCAGTCCCTGGAAGCGCACGTGGTCCTCCTCGTTCAGCATCACTGTGACGGTGCCCGCCGAGGACACCATCGCCGCGGAGCGGTTGACGAATTTCAACAGATCGTAGCTGATTAGATGGTGTTCCACCAGGCGGGAACGGGCGTCCTCTTCCAGCTCGCTCATGCGCAGCAGCGTGAAGGCGGAGCCGTTTTCGGTCTTGAACACGGCGTCCACCGTGCGCTCGATGACCTCCTCGGAATATTCCGGGGTCAGCTTGGGCGAGAAGGGCAGGTCCTCGTAATTTCTCGACAGCCTCACCCGGCTGGAGATGACCACGTCCTGTTCAGGCGCCAGAACATACTCATACATCACCGTTTTCCCCCTCTCCCCCGTTGGTTTCAAGCCGCTCGTGGGGCCTGACCTTGATGTCTGATTCCTTTCGCTCCAGCTGTATGTTCAGGGCGCGAATGGTGTCCCGCAGCTTGGCCGCCTGTTCGTACTCCTCATCCGCCACGGCCTTTTGCAGCTTTTCCTTCAGCCGGTCGATGTTCATGCGGATGGAGGTGCCGCTGTGGACGCCGCCGGGCACGCGGCCGGCGTGCTGGGTGTTGCCGTGCACCCGCTGCAGCAGCGCGCTCATCGGCGTCTTGAATGCCTGGTAGCAGTTGGCGCAGCCCAGCATGCCGCACTTCTGGAATTCCGCATAGGTCATGCCGCACTGCTCACAGACGAGGGATGCGTATTCAGTGTCCTCCCGCTCGTTTTCGCGGGAGCTCCTGTTCTCCAGGATGCTGTTGAGTATCCCGGCCAGATTGGAAAAGTCGATGCCGGGGATCTGCTTCTGGTGTTTGGCCATGCAGGTCGGGCACAGGTTGCGCTCGACGCGATCCCCGTTGATAATCGTCATCAGGTGGAACTTGGCGGGCCTGATGCCGCAATCCTCACACATCATTGTGCTCATCCTCCTCGAGATTCTTGAATACCTGTATCAGCATGTTTTTGAATACCGCGGCCCTGAGCACATCCTTCGCGCTGATGGGCAGCGCCAAGGCGTTTCGGGAGACCGCCGAGCGCATCAGCGCCGCCTCGCGGCCCGTGAGCATCTTGCGCTCGTTCAGGTTGGAAATGATCGCGTTGGCCGTCTCCTCGTCCACGGAATTGCCCACGCGATTGAGCAGCGTGTCGAGAAAATTCGGCTCGTCCCGGGTGGTCATCCGCACGATCCGCACATATCCGCCGCCACCCCGCCGGGATTCGATGATATAACCGTGATCCACGGAAAAGCGGGTGGCCAGCACATAGTTGATCTGCGACGGCGCGCAGCCGAAGTGATGGGCCAATTCGTTGCGCCGCAGCTCGATATGGGCGTCCTCGCGCATCAGTTCCTTGATAAACTGTTCTATATTATCACTGAGCTGAGCCATGTTATCAACCTCCATTGACCATCTTTGACTATTATATACCAACCCAGCGAAGAATGCAAGAGGAAAAAACAAGTATCAAAGAAAAAAGCGCCCGAAAGCGCTTATGCGGTTCATTGCAGGTTTTGCAAAAACCGCATAAGTACCCGGGCGGAATTGTCGGCCGCGACCGGCAGGAACTTATAAAACTCCACATGGTGCTCGCCATCGGTGCTGTCGGAGATGGCGCGTATAATGGCGCATTTGACGTCGTTTTTGAAGCAGACATGGGCGATTGCCCCGGACTCCATCTCGCAGGCTTCGGCTCCAAACATGGACACAAGGCGTTCCTTTTCCATCGCTTCGCTGATAAACCGGTCCCCGGAGGCGATCTTCGCGGGCATTGCGCGCACCCCTTCCGCCGCGGCGGCGCGAAGAATCGCCTGTACGGCGTCGGGATCACAGGGGAAGGTGTCGCCGTTCAGCTCATTGAAGAACGCCGGCGGGTCGCCCATGGCGGTGGTATCAAAATCGTGCTCCACCACACCGGTGCCAACGGCGATATCGCCGATGTCCAGTTTGGCGGACAGGCTGCCTGCCACGCCCGAATTGACAATCAGGGTCGGCGCGTAGCGCAGAATCATGGCCTGGACGCACATCGCCGCATTAACCTTGCCCACGCCCGCCATGCCGATGACCACGCTCTGTCCCTTCAGCTCGCCCGAGGTAAACTCCAGCTGCCCCACATGCTCCGTTGAGGGAGATGTCATATTCTCCCTGAGCTTTTCCGCCTCTTTATCGAGGGCGCATATAATTCCAATCATACGCTCTTCCACCTGTTCATTTAATCAGTAATACCGTAGCCTGGGCGGAGATACCCTGCTCCTGGCCCTCAAAGCCCATGTGCTCCGTGGTCGTAGCCTTGACGTTGACCCGATCCTCGTCGATCTCCAGCCCGGCCGCGATATTGGCGCGCATTCTGGCCATGCAGGCTGCCAGCTTGGGCCTTTGGGCGACGATGGTTATGTCGGCATTGCCCACGCGATAACCACGCGTCTTGACCATCGCCATCACCGTTTCAAGCAGCTTCATGGAATCGGCGTCCTTGTACCGGGGATCGCTGTCCGGAAAATGGCGGCCGATATCCCCCAGGGCCAAAGCGCCCAGCAGCGCGTCCATCAGGGCATGGACCGCCACGTCGGCATCGGAATGTCCGTCCAGACCCCGGTCGTGGGGGATCTCAATGCCGCAGAGCACCAGGCGCCGTCCCTCGACCAGCCTGTGGGCATCATAGCCCTGGCCGACGCGGATATCCGGGACGCGGTTTGTCTCCTGCGCTTCAAAATCCTTTTTCATCGTCAACTTGATGTTATCCGTCGCGTCATCAGTCGTCACCAGCCTGACATCGCCGTAGTAGTGTTCAAAGAGCATGGCGTCGTCGGTCACGTCCAGCCGATCCGCCCTGGCCTGAAGATGGGCCATCAATATCCTCTGGTAATCAAAGCTCTGGGGCGTCTGTACGGCGCGCAGGACAGCCCTGTCCAGCGAGGAAACGCGGCCGTCGGGGCCAATCTGCTTGATGGTGTCCACCACCGGCGTCGATATCACGCCGCTGCCACATGCGCGGGCTGAATCGAGGGTGGCGTCAATCATCGCGGTGGTGACAAAGGGCCGCGCGGCATCGTGAATCGCCACGATCCTTGTATCCTCCGGCAGCGCCAGCAATCCGTTACAGACGGAATCCCGGCGGGTCGTGCCGCCGGCAACCGTCTTTTTGACGATGGCGAAGGGTCCTTCCGCCACGCGCAGCTCGCCGAACCGCCCCTCATCCTCCGGCGAGAGGACGACCACCGCGCCATTGAAGCGCCCGGAACGCTCAATCGCATCCAGGCAGCGCCCCAGCACCGAGCGACCGTTCACGGGATGAAACACCTTGTTCACGCCAAGGCCGGCCCGGGAGCCCCGTCCCGCGGCCACAATGACCGCCCAGCAGCTCATGCCTTTGCGCGGTACATGGATGCCGCGTCCTGCTTGGCAGCGTGTTCGGCGATGGACAGTATTTCGTACTCGCTGTACTTCTCACCGAAGCGTATGCCCAGGGTGTCCCCCACCTTGACGTCTGTGCCGGGCTTGCCTTCCTTGCCGTTGACGGTGACATGACCGGTGGAACAGGCGTCGTTGGCAACGCTCCTGCGCTTGATGATCCTGGAGATCTTTAAAAACTTATCCAGTCGAATGGAGGTCGGGGCCGTGCGTTCCACAGGCTTTTTGGCTTCCATGGCTTTCCTACTCATGTCGATACCTCCCATGGGGATGCGTACTGATGTGCAATTCCAATGCAACAGGGCACTCCCTTGCGGAAGCGCCCTGTGAATGCCCTTTGAATCAGAACTGATCCTTAAAGCCCTTGCCCGCTTTGAAAGAGGGCGACTTCTTGGCGGGAATCTCAATGGTCTCGCCGGTGGAGGGCTTGCGGCCGGTACGGGCAGCGCGCTCCTTGATTTCAAAGGTGCCGAAACCCATCATCTGAACCTTATCGCCGGCTTTCAGCGCTTCGGTGATGGTGTCGGTAAAAGCATTCAGCGCAGCCTCGGCCTGCTTCTTGCTCAGCTCGGATTTCTCTGCCATCCTGGCAATCAGGGTTGCCTTGTTCATAAAAGAATACACCTCCAGATATGATAAGCAAATTGAGCACAATAAACTACTATCATTGAGCGCAATAAGCTTCATATTCGCGCCATCAGGGCTGGTTTCCTGCCTGTTTTCCTGACTCCATCACAATTTTACTGAATTCCAATAATTCCTCAACGTTTCCTCTGTCAAATCCCCGAAAGCACCGTCATTCTTGGTGATTTCACGCTCAGCGGCTTCAAATCGATCGATGAAGCGATTCACCGCTTCGTTCAACGCTATTTCCGGATCTATGTGAAGGCATCGGGCCAGACCGGCCATCGCCAGCAGAAGATCGCCCAGTCGCCCTTCCGTTCCTTCCCCCGTCCAGGGCTGTCGCAGCAGGGTTTCGCAGCGTTCCTGGATTTCTTGCGGATCCCGGTCACCGAGTCCCACGTCCGCGCTGCGCTTGAGGACCTTGACAGCCCTGAGCATCGCGGGGAGCGCCCTGGTGATTGAGCGCATGGCCTCGGTCCGGGTATGCTGGCCTCGTTCGGCCATCTTGTTGCTGTCCCACAATTGCAGCACCTGCCCCTCGTCGCGGGCCAAGTCAGCGCCGTAGATGTGCGTATGACGGCCGATCAGCTTCTGGCAGACGGCGGTTGTGACGTCGGAGATGTCAAACTCCCCATGCCGCCGCGCGATTTCGGCGTGTAACGCCACCAGCATCAGCAGGTCCCCCAGCTCGTCATAAAGGTGGTCGGTATCGCCCTCGTCAATGGCATCTATGACCTCGTAGCACTCCTCCAGCAGGCAGGTCCGAAGGGATGCGTGGGTTTGCACCCGATCCCATGGACATCCGTCCGGCGCGCAGAGTCTGCGGACAATCTCATTCAGGTGTCCGAAGTCATAGCGTTCCAGCCCGGTGATCTCGCGCTGCGCGGGCACCAGCACACAGGTTCTGTGGTCAAAGCGATCCCCACGATCCAGCGTGTAAAGCGGTATGGAAACGGGCTGGGAATCGCCCTGCAACAGCCAGACGTCCCACTCCTCGGGATAGGCTTCCATCAGCCTCAGCTTGAGCTCCGCCGCCAGTTCGCGGCTGTCCAGCTCCCGAATCAGGCAGCTCTCCCTGGCCGCGGGATGGAAATCCGCCCACTCCGACGCCGCCACCAGGCGGGCCTCGCCCCTGACCAGAGCCAGCAGCGCGCCTTCGGTGGCCGGTCCGGCAATGATGCGCTCATTTCCATCCGCGAGGGCAAGGAGCCGTGATACGCTCTGGTCACGCACATCCGCCACGACGTAAGCCAGATCTCCACCCTCGCTGGCCGCAAGGACGGCCTCAGCAACGGCCTGGGCATGGACATCAAAATCCTCGCAGGTTTCATACATCGCGTCCAGCGACGCATAGGAGATGCCGTTCTCGTCAAGCCATTCGGCACAGCCGCAATGATCCGTGTGCAGCATGACGATTTCGCTGTGCTTCAGCGCCTCAATGGCATTTAGCGTCAGATCTCCCCGGGTCCATCCCGCGCCGACAACCGTGATTCTTCCCATGCTAAGGCCTCCATCCGGAAATCGAAATATATCCTATTATTATCCAATGAAGGCATTATAGCACAAAGGCCGCGTCCGGACAAGGCGGTTTCGGTTACTGTTCCATCTGCCGGCCGATGATGTTCGCGGTGGTTTCCGCCACCTTCTGATCGATGTCGGTCATCTGAAGGCCGCTCTCACGGCTGAGCAAAATCAGGCCGCCCACGATTTCACCGTCCGCCAGTATCGGCGCCACGATCTGGGCCGAGTAGCTTTCGGGCCGGTCGTCGCTGGTAATCGGAATCATCTTCGCGCCGGCGGACAGGTTCAAAAGCGTCAACAACCGGCCCTGCAGTATCTTGTCCACGTCCTGACTGAGCTGCTTTTCCACATATTCCCGCTTGGCCGCGCCAGAGCTGGATACCACCGCGTCCCTGTCGCTGATCAACGCCACATGGCCCAATGTGCGATATAGAGAATCGGTATAATCCTTGGCGATGGTCGCGATCTCACCGATCGGGGAATACTTTTTCAATACAACCTCACCGTCGTGATCTGTGAATATTTCCAGCGGGTCCCCGTCACTTACAACGTTTACAGTTTGGGACACATCGTAGACCCTCTCGGGCTGCTTGTGAGACTTTTCGACGATCCTGCGCTCAGGCATCATCAGCCTGCCGAGCATTTCATCCTGAAGCGTGATGGTCACCCGGCCATCTTCATAGACCGTGATCCGATCGAACAATACCAGGACATCGCGCCTCAGAAGCTCCTTCTTCTCCAGTATACCATCAATAATGCTCAAAGCTGTTTTGGCTTTGTTAAGAGCGCTGTTCTTTTCGGAAGCATCAACGTCAGACAAGATCCGTAATTCCTTCTCAAGCGCTTCAATGTCCTGCTGGGTCTGATGGAACATCTGATCATATATCTTATTGAGTCCCTCTTCACGCTCGGGATGAGCGATGATCTGTTTGATCCGCTGCTCTTCAATAACGGTCAGCTTTCCCCTCTTCTCCACCAATTCCCTCTGGATCTGTTCAGCTGATACGCGATTCCTGTGCTGAAGCTTTTTGGTCGACTTCACTTCGTCATCGAGCTCAGCGATCGTATCCTTGCATACATCCCGCACATGGGCAAGGTATTCAAGGGCGATGTCTACGAGTAGCTTCTCCTTGATCGTATGCCTGGTGCATGCAGTCTTTCCATACTTGAAGTAATTCGAACATACATACTGCGTTGCCAGATCCTTACGCTGATAGGCATAGAGCCTGTAGCCACAATCGCCACAGAAGAGTATTCCATGGAACATTGTCTCGTTCTTCACATACCCCCTGTCATGCGTTTTAACCTTGGTCTTCTTGATCTCTTTGATCCTCTCGTGAGTCTCCCGGGACAGGATTGGCTCATGGTGGTTCTCGAACACATGCTGTTCCTCAACCGGCCTTCGAACATCGTTTCCGTTGATGCCGCGACGCCTGTACTTCCCGGTTCGCAGGGTGCCTATATAGAAGTCGTCATCCAGCATTTTGGATATCTGGGGCGCCATCCATTTCTCGCCAATCGGCTTGTTGAAAGTTTTGCCCTCGGCAATCCGTTGCTCGCGAAGATACATGTTCGGGGTTGGAACGCCTTCTTCTGTCAGGATGCGGGCGATCTTGTTGATCCCGTATCCATTGACATACATATCCGCAATTCTTCGCACAATCTTGGCAGCTTCCTCATCTATTTCGACCTTTCCGGTCGCGTAATCAAGCACGCGGTACCCAAACGGAGCCGCACAAAACCAGGTTCCGTTCTCCTGCTTGTGCTTGACAATCTTCAATATTTTCGCGCTGGTATCCTTGACGAGTCTTTCGTTGCTCCAGGCGCGTATACCCAGAATCAGCTCGTCACTTTGTTTGTGCGAATCATAGTCGTCCATGGCAACGATCCTGATTCCGACCCTTTCGCATTGTTCTATGAAAAGCTGAGTCAGTGCGCTGTGCCTTCCGATTCGGGACAGGTCCTTGGCAATGATGATATTGCACAGCCCGTTTTCTATTTTGTCAAGGACCCTGAACAGGCCGCTGCGATCAAACTTATACCCACTGACGTTGTCATCGGCAATGAACTCATATTGCGAGTGCGGTGTCTCAAATTTCCTTTCATAGAAGCTTCGCAGGATTTCCTGCTGGTTGATAATGCTGCAATACCCTTCGCCGTCCTCATCAAAGGAGAGGCGGGCATATCCTATAATATATTCTCCAAACCTGTTCAGATTCCGACGTGCCTTTTCTTCATCAAAAAAGGAAACGTTGAACGAATCCGGTCTGCTCAATGTCGGCATTTTTCTATCCTCCTACTGCTATCATATTTTATCACTCCAGATATAATGAAGACAAGGGCGTGGAAAACATTACCACGCCCCCCTTTCTCAGCATCATACCCTTGGTAAAACGATGGCTCGCAGGACATCTTTGATCGGTTTATGACCACGCATGAAATACGCAATCTTATACCCCATTCTCCTGTATTCGTCCAGTTCTTCTTCAGAAGCTTCATCCGTCCATACGCATACCAATTTGTCTTTGGGTACGACCTTATAGTCCATACACCCTCCCGGCTATTCGGATTTATTCATGGTAATTCTTCCCGATTTTTGCCGGCTCATTCATCACACCTGCTTTCAAATTACATTTTATCGCCATAAGTATTGGAGATCAATAGAGACTCCGAACCGATGAATCTTGACAAAAACAAATTATGTTGCTTTATCGATTGAAAAGGCAACATAACATAAAACATTTTTGTTTGTTATGCTTCATTTTTGTGTTTAATTTTCTACATGCCTATTTGAATCAAATAGCATATACCTACTGCCAGTGCATCACTTTCATCATCGACTTCGTACTTATGATTACCAACATATGTCTCCAGAGCAGTAGCCACTTCTTCCTTTGTGGCTTTCCCTGACCCCGCAAGCAGCTTTTTCACCGTCGTCGGTGCTATCTCCACGAATTCTGTCCGGCATGTCATCCACGCCGCCAAATCAGCTACCCCTACAACTTTGAAGAGCGCCTGGGTCTCGTGTGGGAATCGGGAAAAGCCTTTTTCCCGCACGAATACGGCAACGTCCACGGCCAGTTCGGTTATCATAGCATAAATCTCGGCAAGGATCTGCCCGTGGCTCTTCTTCTCGCCACGGTTGTTCAGGTGGCAAAGCCTCTCCACCGTCACCTTGCCGCTGTCATATCGCAGAATGGCGAACCCCGGACATCTCTACGAAAGATCGGCGGCAAGGATGCGGAAGGCGTCATGCCTCGCCGTCTATCCGGTCTCGCTCATGATCGACCTCATAGGCGAACATCGCCCGGAGGATGGCGTGACTCAGGTGGTTGTCGCTTTCATCCCCGGCGAGGTATGCGAACAAGTGCTGGATGGCATGGTTGACGTGTTCCTCCGGCGGGATCTTCTTGTAATTCCGATTGAGAAGCGTCTCGCCGTACTTCTCAGCGCCATATTTTGCCACCTCAGCAGCGGCGAACAGCGCGTGCGGCGGCAGGAAGTGGAACGCATACGGCGTTGCGGACTGCCGACCGCCGTTCTCGTTGACCTCAGTTGGCACGTCGGGCTGTACTCCCAGGATCACAGCCATTAATCCTCATCCTCCTCGTCCAGCAGCGCGTCAAAACAGACCGCGCTCCAGGATTCCATGTAGCCGTTGCGCCGGGCTTCCTTCATCTGGGGCACTGTGAACCAGCCTCCGACCAGTTTGTCGTGTTCCCGGCAGACAATGTCCTCCCGATCCGTGAGCGCATGGTATACCACGCCCAAATGGACGCTGTCCACCTCGTTGAGCTCGCTGTAGATGTACCCGCAGAGCTGGATTTCGGACATCTGATCCTTCTCCAGACCGATTTCCTCCTCCAACTCGCGGAACAGGGCGTCAACGACGTCCTCTCCGTCTTCCAGATGACCGCCGAGGCCGATGCTGGCCTGCCCCTTGAGGCGTTCTTCACCTCCGATCCGCGTTGTCATGAAGTATCGTCCCGTGGGTTTGTGCTCTACCAGCACATACGGGATGATCTGCTTGAAGGACGGATCGCATTCCGCCTCGCAGCGGAGTTTCGGCGTCAGATTGTCGAAGATGATATGTCCCAGGGGCACGGATTCGCCGTTTTTCTTGAAAACGGCGTCCTTCCTGCAGGTGAAGCCCTCCTTCTATAAGCCGTCAAGCGCCTTCATGGGCACGACCATGATTTTGGCGTCGCCGTACTTCTCTCTGTACTGTTCCGGCGTCATTTTTTCACCTTCCTCTCTCGAAATAATGATGTTCTATCGATCAACCGTCCGTTTTCGAGGCGGTAGAATCGCTGATTGGTCATTGGGCAGTCCAAACCGCCCAGTTTTTCGTCGTAATGCCCTGTTTTGAGGTAATCCAGAAGGCCGTAGACGTGTTGAAACGCCTTATCATCGTCGTTACCGCTGTACAGGCAGGTTTTCAGACCGTTTTCATGTATTATGCGCTATGCCTCGCGCTATTCCGCGGGATTTCGGCCTTCGCCCATCAGGCAAACGCAGGAGATCAGCCCTTTGTACCGCTCAATGATCCCTTGCAGGTCCGGGAGCAGCGGTTTTCCCACGTCCTCCTGCAAATACTGTGAATGGCATCCGTGGCAGCGGAAGGCGCAGTTGGAAATCGAGATCGTCAGGCTGATTTCCAGCGGCGCCTCCGCCATGGTCACGGCATGCTCCACATATTTCAGCGGAGGATCAGTCGTCCCCAACGTCCCTCGCGGTATAGCAGCCATCGCAGATACGCTGCCCGTCAATGGTCTTGATGTAGCCGCCTGTCAGCCACTTGCCGCACACATCGCACGTCCTGGCCGGATGGATGTTTGTGCCGAAGCAGTACGGGCAGGCGTCGTATTCTTCATAGGGCGGCGTATCCAGCCCGTGGCGCTCAACGATATGTCTGGGCTGATCGAAAACCCGCTCGCACTCGACACAAATCAGCATTTCTCTTCATCCTCCGGCATTTCGATGTACTATCCGCAGTCGCAGCCCCGGCCCTCGCGGAAATCTTTGCAGGGACACTTGTTGTCCGGCTTCTTCTCCAACTTGCAGGGGCAGTAGCCGTTGTTGTTCTTGATCCGCTTTTTGAGATTTCGGACGAAAACCTCGTCGGGATTCTTAATCACTCGGCTCATGATCCTCCTCCAGTCCCTTCGAGTAATGACGCCGTCCGGCCTCTTCCTGCCGAGCCTCCGCGAACCGGGAGACCAGCTTCAGGTACCCGATTACCCGGGTGGCGTAATCCAGATCGTCGCTGCCGCACCTGGGGCACTTGTCCAGCCGGTGCTTGCTGATGTACCCGCACTGCCGGCACAGCGTGTTCGGCACGTTGAAGGTCAGGTAGTTGCAGCCCGTGCGGATCGCCGCCCTCAGCAGCAGCGCGTACTGCTCCTTCGTCAGATGCTCGTCCAGGTTGATGTGGCAGGCGGTACCGCCGTCCAGATACCGGGTGAATTCCCTGCCGTGCAGCTTCAGCTTGTCCAGCACATTCACCTTCGGGTCCTCCACGCGGAAGAAGTAGCTGTTGTAGCAATCTCTCGGGACGAACAGTTTTTCCGCTTTATCCCATGCGGCGTTCTTCACGCCGAGATTTTCCGCGGGCACCATTTCACAATTCCACATGATATCCTCAGTACGATCCCTGCGGTTTGCCTCATAGATTGGCTGGAGAACTGCTTCGGCATATTTCACATAGTCAAGGTTGTCGGCGTCCGGCTCTATCCCCAGTGATTCCGCGCCTTCGATGAAGCCGTTGATGCCTACCGTCAGGTACTGCTTTTCCGGCGTGACGAAGCCCGCGTCGTAAACCGGCAGCAGCCCGGCTTCCCGGCGCTCTGTAAGAATGTCATTGAAGGCCAGCAGATACTTGTGGACCTTCCCGACCATGACCCCCATCGCTTCGCGGATGTCGTTCATGGGATCGTCCCAGATAGCGTTCTGGACCAGGCGGTTCACGTTGATCGTCATCACGCACTTGCTTCCCGTGGCCACACCGCCCGCGCCGAGCGTATAGGAGAAAGCGTTGTCCTGAAGCTCATTCCTTAGTCTACAGCACGATGCCAGCGAATCGACCGAATCGGAGCGATACAGGAAGAAGCTGTGTCCCTCCGCCCACATCTCGGCGGTGAAGTCCGCCCATTCCTGATCGACGAAATCCGAACCGTCGTCCAGCAGGTTGACCGTCTCCACCGGGAAGGTCAGCAGCTTGCGCCGACGTTCCTGATTGAACCACTTCATGAACCGTTTCTGGAGCCAGCTCACAGATTCCCACTTCATCGGGGTGCCGTCCGGGAACACGAAATCCTCAAACATGCCCTTGAAGTACGGAGCGTCGAAGTAGGCAATGTTCCAGAACACGGACTGGTTGCCTCGCGCCGCGGCGGGCTGGTTCAGGGAGTACACCACCTGCTCGAAGCTGTCAGTGATCACCTTGTCGATTGTCCTGTTCCTGAACGACAGGTCCGCAGCCTTCTCGGGATACAGGTAGTAATCCTCCCCGTACTCCCTGCGAATGAAGTAGTCCATGTAGCTCAACCACTCCGGCGTGGAGATCGCGCCGCAGAACTGGCTGGCCAGCGCGAATACCAGGTTGATGAACGCGCCGTTGAACGACGCCAGGTTCTTCGGAGCCTCGCTAGTGCCGCCGATGCAGGTGTTCCCGTGGAACAGGAACGGATAAAGGGTCACGCTGGCGCAGTTGTGTACCCAAATGTTGTTGAGCATAAACGAATGGGACTCAGTCGTTATATCATAGATAAACTCATTATCCCGAAGGAAATACTCATTTTGTATCGGCTTGACACTGCGCACCTTTCCCCATCCAGAAGGATGTTTATTGAACTTTGGCAGTACCCCCTGGTATTTGCGGGACATCGAGAATAAATCGCTCATCGGGAAAGCAATCCCGAAACAGGGGAATGACGACTTGATCAAAGCGTCTTCATTTCCAGAATAGTCGCCATATGTCATTGAAGACGGTACTCCTAAGCTCTTCAAGACATAAGAAAGCTGACTGACGCATGTCCTTGAACTGAGCCTGATAAGTGCTCGTCCCCTGTCGTCGAGAGTGCCATCCCCGTCAATGAGGCCCGCGATAAAGCCCTGCCTGAAGGATTTCGGGTATTCCAGAATATCAATCGGGCATTTCTTCTCGGGCGCTTTCCGGCCCAAGCGCATCTTGTTCATGCAAAAATCCACAAAATCAGGATGCGAAACCTTCAGCGTCCGTAATCCTCGCCAGTCCTCATGTTCCTGAATAAATGCGACTATGCCTGTCGATCTAAACAGGGCATCACAGCATTTGTGCAAATCCTCGGTACCCTTCACCTTAATCATCATCCCATATGAATGATAGTTAGGCATGGCGGCAAACCAACCCTCAGCGACAAAGAATCCAAGGAAATACCCTAAATCTTCGTCGAACTTTATGTTCGGGGCCGAAATGTGATGGTAGTTGCCACGACGGACGATGGTATAGAGATTGTAGTTATCACCGATAGCAACGCAGGCGCTATCTTTGATATGGGCTCCAACAGTATCATCATCCCAGTCGCAAGAATACTGAGGTTTGTCCAGGGAATCGATTGCCTCGACGGTGTCGTTGACATCATCGCTTACAATCATCGGGTGATTATCGGTAACGATCACATCCTCCCCAAACTGTGTCTTAACACTAACCAGATCCCTATGGCGTTCCTTTTTCGTAATGGCGGTCACTTTGGTATAGCCGTTCCGATCGAGGACATACCAATCAATCGGGTACTTCTGCGCCACACGATTTTTTGTGTCAACAACTACCGCTGGCTCAGAACACATGTCATACATGTCTTCAAGAGAAACGAGTTTCACACCGAAAGGCGTTTTCACAATGACTGCTTCCTTCGCCCCATATGTATACGGCTTGCCCAGAATGCCCGTTTCATCGTGCCTGTAGATCTCGTGCTCCTCCAGTTGCCGCAGGTATTCCTCCGCGGTGTCGGTGCCGTACAGCTCCTGAAGCTTCCGGTACATCCCCAGCCGGTTGATGGCGATGGCGTCTCGCTTGTAGATCTCCGTCTCCAGCGTGGCGATGTTCTTGTTCTCCACATTGGCGTTGGGATCGACCTCGCTGCCTGTGGCGGCGTTGGACGCCCTGCCGTAGCGGGCGATGAAGTCCTAATGCGCGGCGTGATCCCGGTACTTGTCAATTCTCATTCGTCGTTTTCGTCCTTTCCTCCAGCCACTTCAGCGCAGCCGGATAGTTCATCATCAGATCGTCCGTCTCCAGCATGGGCATCGTGGTCAGGCCCATCTCCAGCATCATGCGGACGTCGTCCACGGCCCTGTAACGGATGCCTGCGGCTTTCATCCTGCTCTCCAGCACCTCGCAGCAGGGGCAGTGATTCGTGTAGAGGACGACGCTCACTCCGCCGCCTCCAGATCGTCGAAGACCACGGGGATGGTCTTTTTCGCCTGCTCCAGCAGTTCGGCCATCTATGCCCGAATCTCAGGATAGGCCGCCGGGCTGGTGCGCAGCGCAAAGATATGCCGCCACTCCCGCAGGTTGGCCTTCATCACGATGCGCGTCGCCGTCGAGTTGGGCAGCACCTTCCTCGCGTCCTGCGGCAGCCAGCCGCATTCCAGCAGCTTGTGATAGGTCCTCTCGGATTCCGCCATGCTGATGCGCCAGATTGCGGAGGCCGTGTCGCCGGAAATGAAGCATTCCGGTTCGATAAAGGCGATCTCGCCGTTCATACATACATATCTCTGGCTCTCTATGGCAAAGCTGGCCAGCCGGTGCCGGGTGATCTCAGCCATGACGTCCCGGGAGGTGACCAACTCCACGGTCATGTCCGCGAACTCCAGCGGAGACAGGTGCCCGCGCCGGATCTATCCCCGCACAAAGCCCGGCGCGCTGTCCGCCGTGATCTTCCCCTCGGATCGGTAGCAGTTGCGACCGGCCTGTTCGATTCGGCGAAGGGCTTCCGCGCCGTCATTCGGAGCCAGTATCTTCGCCGTCTGCCTGATGATCTTCATGTTCGTTCTCTCCTTCTGCGATCCCGTCGCCGGGAATCGCGTCGATTCTCGCGCCGATGGTCCTGGGTGTCAGGGCGCAGCTGACAACCCTGCCGTCCTCCAGGAGAATCAGCGCCTTGGTCGTCCTGCCGAACGACAGGTCGAAATGCAGCTTGTGTTCCTTGGCGTTCTTCAGCTATCGCTTCGCGCAGGCCGTACCGGGTGTCAGGATCACCACGATGCGGTTCGCGCAGAGCATGTTGCCGAAGCCCACATGAACAAAGCGCTACTGATTGGTTCCCATTGTCTATACCTCCATTCTCATCCCCGTCGTGGGGATTGTGGTAGGAGCAGCGAGACTTGAACTCGCACGCCTTCCGGCAGAGGTTTTAGAGACCTCCGTGTCTGCCAATTCCACCATGCTCCCCCATGCGGCCGGCATTGCCGCCAGCCGCCGTGAATCACACGACCACTTCGTAGCCGGTGATCCAGAGGTCGCAGGTGTCGTGGCGGGGACGCGCCTTGCCATCCACATAGGTGTAGGCGGGCTTGCGTTCCCATGACAGCAGTCGAAGTATCTCCCCAGCTTCCAACGGTTTGGTCTTGAACAGCGCTTTCTTGAGCTTCATGACGCCCATCCGTCCTGTGGCCAGGCTGCACAGCTTGACCCTGGGGCTGTAGCGGTCGTCCACCTCCAGCACGGCGTATTCGTCGCGCAGCTCCGGGAAGGTGCTCACGGGCGTGCCGCAGTGCTCGATCTCGAAGCGGATCAGCTCACGCGGCGGGATCTCCTCTTCCGGCATTTCACCCTCCAGCCTGCGGAGGATCTTCAGCCGGGCTTCCTGGGTCTTCTGAATGTGCGTCTTGGAGAATCGGAATTCCCCGTTGCGGAATTCTCGGTAGAGCTTCTACAATTTGCCGCTCCCGCCGAATTCCCTGAAGTAGTCCAGTCGTATCAAGATTTCGATCACCTGCGAATCAAAGGCCGGATGGACCTCCATGTCGTAGAGCAGGTCGGTGAAGCAGACGTAGAATTCGTCCTGCATCCTGTACAGCGCGTCCGCCACTTTTCGACTGACGTGCTTGACCGAGCTCTATGCGTCCGAGATCGTGTTCCCGGCGTGGTCGATGTAGAAATCGCGGTTGTCCTGCCGGAATTTGCAGGGCACCACGCGGATTCCGAAGCCCCGCTGCATCTCCTCCTTGACCAGCGCGATGCGATCCTTGTCGCCCTTCGCCGCGTAGCCGGAGAGCAGCGTCGTGTAGTATTCCAGGGGATAGTGCGCCTTCAGCCACGCGCCGTAGAGGGAATCCAGGGCGACGCAGACAGCATGCGAACTATTGAAACCATAGCTCGTAGCGTCCTCTATGATCCTCCACACCTTTTCAGCGGAAGCCATATCGCTTTTTGCGGCAAAGGCTTCCAGAAAGCGCTGCTTCAGCGGCAGCACCTTCTCCGGGTGCTTCTTGCCGATGGCCTTGATGGCGGCATAGGATTCCGGTGCGGTGAATCCCGCGTGCTGGAGCGTCTTCATTAGCTGCTCCTGGAACAGTATGAAGCTGGAGGTCATCTCCCGGGTCTGGATCAGCTTATCGAAGGCTGGAATGCCGTAGTCAAAGTGCTTCCTGGCAAGGAATACCGGCAGCATGGACTTGAAGGCCGGTCGCACCGCCGCCACGAAGGCCGCCAGCTCCGTGATGTTCCTCGGCTTGTACTGCATGACCTTCTCCCGGGTCTTGGGCTGCTCCACCTGGTTCAGCCCCATTGTCAGGCCATCCGCATACATGCGCCAGGTCTCCCGGTCGTTGGCGACGAGCCTCAGAAGCGCGTTCACATCCGGCTGCTCCATGCCGATGCGGCGGAACGCCTCATGGTTGGTCTTGACGACCTCGACCAGGAGCAGGTCATTTTTAAGGTAACCGAACTGTTCCGCCGTCGCGCCGTCGATGAAAGCGGCAAACACCGTTTTCTTCTTCCCGCCCTTGCTGTTCAGGCGGATGATGCCGATCTCCCGTCGTATGTCATCCCGGCACAGCAGATAGGCGCACGGATGCGGCGATATGGAGTCGATTACGCCCATGTACTGCTCGCTGGCCTCCACCAGCTCGCGGTACTGCGCGGGCACAAAGTCCGACAATACGACTTCCTCATCCTCCTCGGCAAACCTGACCGCCTGTTCGTAAGCCTTCAGCTGATTGCCCACCTCGTTGGCGATGTCGAAGGACAGGTTCGCCGCCCGGCAGAACATCTTCCACGCCGACAGCCGTTTCAGCGTGCCGAAGGCCACCATGGGCGCGCTGCGCCACTCGCCGACGACCTCCGCCTGGGCTTCCTCGAAGGCCTCCCGGTTGGCGATGTTCATGTCGATGTCCGGCAGGCTGCCCGACAGGATCCTGTCCGCCGATATGAAGCGGTCCGGGAACATCTCCACCGGGATGGCGAAGCGGTCTATGGACGACAGCCCCAGCAGCGAGTTGGTATAGTAGCTGGGTGCGCTGCCACGCCCGGTCTTCGTGATGATGCCGCCCTTCTCCACGGCGCGGCGCACAATCTCATGGTCGAGAAGGAAATAGTCGCTCATGTTGGTGGAGGTCACCACGTTGGTCTCGTATTCCACACCCTCGGCACGTATCGCCTTGTCATCCGCGGTCATGCCGGCAGTCTGGGCTTCAAACGCTTCGTTGACCAGCGTGAGATATTTCTGGTTTCGCTCCTCCTGCGTAAGATCGGGATAGATCGTCGGCAGCTTCTTCGATTTGTCGAACTCCACATCCTCAAAGGTCAGGAAAATGCCGGTGTTCTCCATCGCCTCCCGAATCTGCGCGTCGGACAGCACGCCCTGCTGCCGAAAGCGACGGTATGCCTCCGTGCCGGAGGAGTAGTCCATATACCAACCGCCCTCGTCCTCATAGCGGATGCGATTGGCCTCCAGCCGCTGATCCCTCAGCGCGGCGTCCTCCGGGTAGATGAAATGGCTGTCCGTACCCATGATCAGCGGGATGCCGTGCTTGCGGTACAGCCCCAGCAGGAATCGGTTGACCTCCCGCTGTTTGTCGGTGTCGTGATACTGCACCTCCAGCATGAAGCTGTCCCGGAAGTGGCTAGCCATTCGGAGGATCAACTTTTCGGCCTCCTCCCAGCCGTACTTGTATACCCCGCCGACGCAGGCCGTTGTGACGAACACGTCCCTGGGATCGAGCGCCATCAGCAGCTCCAGGTCCACCCGCGGGCGGTAGTAGTAGCCGCTGATATTCGCCTCGGACAGCGCGAAGTTCAGATCGCCGATGCCCTTGCGGGTTTTGGCCGCCAGAATCAGATGGCAGTTGGCGTTGTCCTTCTCGCGCCGGTCCTTCACGAAGTACGCTTCGCTCACATACCGCCAGCGCAGGCCGTACTGCTTCGCCAGTTCGGAACACTGCCAGTAGTTGCCCTGGGTGCCGTGCTCGCAGGAGGACAGGACGGTGTGACCCAGCTCCACGGCGCGCCTGGCGTAGTCCTCGTTCGTCACCACGCTGTCCGTCAGCATCACGTTGCTGTAGCAGGTGTGGCGGTGGTAGTTGACATAGGGAATATCGGCTGCCGACGCGGTTTCCCCTTCGGGAGACGCCCGAATCTACGTCCCGCCCGGCAGCGTGAGAATCTTATCGGATTCCACGGTAAACCCTCCTGACGATAAAGATGATGACGGTGACGCAGACGATCACGACGATCACCCGGATCAGTATGTACCCTGCGGTCACGATCAGGATATCCGCCCAGGCCACCATGACCTGGATGTGCTGCTCAATGCTCATAGGCATTTCTCCCATTGTCTGTTATTTCGCGTTCATGATCTCCCCGGCAATCGGGCAATACAGGCGCGTGGAGCAGATGAACCGGCAGAAGTAGCCGGAGGACGACACCTTCCACTCCTTTTCAGCCTTGATCTCCGCGATGGTTCGCTCGATCCAGTCCATCGTCTCCGCGTACCGATCCCTGCTGAAGGGCTCGTCGATGTTCACGCCGTAGCGGAACATGTTGAATCGCAACAGGGTCGGAAACGCCCCGAAGCGCTCCTTCACGTAGGCCGCGTAGGTGTACAGCTGGCGCGTGTTCTCGTACTGCGCCTTCTTCATGGAGTTCATGGACTTCGATTTGTGGTCAATTACCGTGATGCCGCCGGAATTCCTGTCCCTCAGCACCAGATCCGCGATGCCTACGAACCGATTGTCGCGGATGTCCAGTTCAAACTTGTCCTCTACCGACAGAATCTCCATGTCGTCTCCGAAACCGTCAAAGGAGCGGAAGTATTGAAGGCCCTCGTCGTAATACCTGCCGGCCAGTCCCTTCGGGAACGGCGGGAAGTAGTGCTTCACGGCCTCATCGTACTCAGCCTCATAAGCGTCGGCCAGCTCGAAGGACATAAGCTCGCCCTTGGCCCAGCGTTCCAGCAGGCTGTGGCAATGCGTCCCATACTCCGCAAAGCTGTTTTGCTCCTGCGGTACTTTGTCGATGTACTGCTACTTGAACGCCAGCGGGCACTGGTCGTAGAGCTGCTACTTGCTGAAAGACCATTTCATATCATTGGGAATCTCACACATATTGTTCCTCCGTCAGAATGGCTGCGCGGATTCCGCCATGCGCACGGCGTATTCCGGCAGACTGTCCGCCCGCGGGTTCGGCGGCGTGATACCGTTGCGATTCCACGAGAACCGACACAGGTCGCCCTTGTCCGCCTGGTAGATGCGGCGGCTGTCCGGGCAGTAGCAGCACTCGATCAGCCTGCACACGCCGCCCTCGCGGTTCTTCAGCACTCGCAGGTTCGGGCGCTCCACCACGATGGCGCTGTCCGCCAGCCGAATCGTGGCGCTGCTGCCGCCGATGTCGTCCTGGCCCAGTTTCTCACCCTGCTTGACCTTCCTCGGGTGGGCCACCAGCAGCACATGGACGTGATACCGGGTGGCGAACTTCTTCAGCGCGTTGGCGAATTTGCCTTGCGCCTTGGTCTCTTCATCCGAATCCGACAGTGCCGTCATCAGGTTGTCCGCCAGGAAGAGCTTGCAGCCGTAACGGCGCGCCGCCATCTGGAAGACCTTCAGGATGCTCTCCGACTGATTGGCTTCGAAGATCTCCTGGTTGTCAAACAGATAGAAGTGATCCCGGTAGTATTCCAGAAGCCTCTCCTGCACCGCGTACGGCACGGAGGGTATCTTCACGTCGCGGATGGGATCGTATTTCAATCCGATGTACTCCGAACCCGCCGCCTGGAGGTTGATCCACTCCTGGAATTTCTCCTTCGTCAGCTCCCCGCTGTACGCGCAGACCGAATATCCCTGTTCTATCGCGGCAAGGAGCTATTGTCCGGTCAGCGTACTGTTGTGTGTTGGCAACATGGTTTTTCCAACACAGTAGATGCCATCTTCAACACTGATACAATTTCCCTGTACAGGTTCACAATACTCAATATTGATGATTGCAATCCTCAACTGGTTGTGAATCTTTTTCACCTTCTTCCTTTCCAGAACACACGGTACATTATCTTTTGGAGCAAAAGTAACAGTATAGCAGGGACTTCGCCCAATTACACCCGAACTGGACACCTTTGGATCATATCGGCTTATACCATGGTTCCATCCGAAGGTCGACACCAGTTGGATCATTCCGTCCCGCAACGCAGGCTCACAGGTTGAGTAAACATATGTACCCTTTTGCGGATCGTAACACCCATCCGTATCAAGCAGTCCAGCCAACAGTTCAAGTCTCTGCTCATAGCTTGAGGTCAGGTATTCTTCAGGAATATGTTTTACTGTTCTACGCCTGCTATGGCACATTCCCAATTCGTGAAGTTTGGCTCTCAATTCCCGAAAACCCGTATAGATACATCCCGTGGTCTTATGCGTTGTTTGCCATGATATCTTGTATCCATCCTGTAATATCCTTTCCACAACAGCATAATCTGATTTTGAGGAGCATATGTCTGGATTCGTATTCCGACCATCACCCAGCCATGCGCCCTATGTATAAGGCGCAACCGGTAACTCTTTTCTGCTCCCCGCCATAGGAGTTCGACGTGGTAGTTTAAATCGATAGCCTTTCTTGCCGTTCTTTTCAACACGGTATCCATCATTAGCCTGGAAGCGCTCAAACATCTCACCTGTGGTCATTATCCTTTGTTTGTGTGTGTATCCACTATGATACTCAATCACCCATTCGTGATTGTGATGGCAGTGTATCACTTCACCATTTGAAAAGGTGACTCTCATATCAGCGAAATCCTTGGGAAACACCGCTGTGACACGCTTGAAATCCCCATCCAAGCCAACTACCTCATCTCCGACTCGAAGATCGCCGTGTCTTTTCCACCCCTCTCGCGTTAAAACCGGTGTATCGTCGCTAAGAAGTTTCCCTTGTCCGGGCTTCCCCGTGAAAACGGTCATCGCGCCTTCTGCCTACCCACCGATCTACGCGTCCAGCGCCGGGATCATCGTCTTGATGCGCGGTACCGTGGTCGGATCATAGGGCACGACGTCCGCCTATTGAAGGATCCCCTTCACCGGCACGGGCTGGGCACTGTCCAGCGTCGCCTTCAGCGCCTCCGCGCCGTGGAAGAACAAAATCTCGTTGGCGTCCTTGCAGGGTGTTCCGTCCGGCCTGTCGGGATACTCTTCCACGACCATGCAGCGGGCTTCGTCGAGCCTGCGCACGACCTCGCGCACCATCTTCCTGCCAGGCTCGTCGTTGTCGCCGAAAAGAATGATGCTTTGGAATCGCTCCAGCCAGTCCCAGCAGGTGTCGATCCAGTCCAGATTGGAACAGCCGCTGGGCACCGAGACTACGTTGCGGATGCCCGCCTCGTAGAGGGAAAGCGTGTCGATTTCGCCCTCTGTGATGATAAGCGGCTGGGAGAACGCGCACATGTCCATGCCGAACAGTATCGGCTGAGTGTTGTGGGCCTGCCATTCCTTCTTTTCCTTCGGCTGGGGTTTGCGTGGCGCCCGGTATTTCACGTACACCAGCACATTGTCCCGGTAGAAGGGAAAGACGATGTTCCCCTTTTCGTCGCTGCCGATTTTGAAGGCGTCGAGCGTCTCAAAACTGATTTTCCGCTTTCCGAAATACTCGGTGATCTCATCGCTCAGCGGCTTCAATGTCACCTCCGGCAGGACGTACTGCTTTTTCATCCTGCCGGGCGGTCTTATGATCTCCGCCTGCTCCCCGAAGCGCCTGGCCAGCTCCTCGAACCGACCTCGCGCCCCACAGGAGCCGCGCTTGCAGACGTAAATGCCCTCCGTCAGGTTCAGCGCGAAGGTGTACCGATCCCGGTTGTCGCCGCCGTGACAGATGGGGCAAAAGTCCGGGATCAGTTCATCCCCGCGGAGGGTATACGGTGACAGATGGCGATCCGCGAAACTCAGCATCAATTCACGCATTAGCGCTTACTCCTTTGACCTGACGATAGTATGCTTGCCGGATGCCGCTGAAGCGCCTTGAGACACAGGCCTCGGAACCAACGCCTGCCGCGCGTGCCGCGTCCTTACCCCTGATTCCCTTCATTTTCACATCGAGGATCTGCCGATCCTTCTGTGAAAGAGAATTCATGAAATCTTCCGCCAGCAGCCGATACTCAACCTGTTCCTCAAAGCTCACGGGATCCTCCATATCCTCCGCCGATTCCAAAGGGATGACGGAGTAGTCTTTGCGCGCTTTGCTGAAACTATTGGCTGCAAAGTGCAACGGCGCCATATTTCTGAACTGCGCGTGCATGGCATGGAGTATGTCATAGTGGCACAGGCACAATTCCTCCATGCTGTCCATCTTTCGGATATGCTCCAGAAACGCCAGTCGGGCTTCCTGTAGGTAATCCTCAAAATCAACGGCATGTCTTTGGGTATCCTGGATGTAGTTCTACACCCGTCTTTTCAGAAAAGGTTCATACCTGATCAGAAGATCGTTTTCCTGCTCAAGAGTCAGCTTCATCCCCTTGGGCCTCCCGTTCTTAGTTTTTTGGCGCACTTACCCAGACGTATGGGCTCAGAAGGGGAGCTCATCGTCGTCATCCGGCGGCGCGGTCTGCGGTGCGGCCTGCGGCGCAGCCTCTGCCGGTTCGTTATTCTTCCTGGTTCTGCAGAAATCGATATTGCCGATGGTCAACTGGATGGAGACCCTCTCCGTGCCGTTCTTGTCGTGATACGGTCGGATGCACAGATCTCCGGCGACAGCCACAAGATCGCCCTTGTGGAGGTACTGAGCACAGAGCTCAGCCTGTCTGCGCCATGCGGTAGCCCGGTAGAAATTGGTGATGTACTCACCGTTCGCGTCCTTGGTATTGGAATCGGACGCGATCGTGAAGTTGGCGCACTGGGCTTCGCCAACCTGCGAAAGGACGGGATCGGCCGTCAAACGCCCTACGACGACCTATTTGTTGATGCTCATGCCTCGTTATCCTCCTTGAATGTCTCGTAGATCTTCCTGAGAATCGCCTCATCGGTGATGTTGCGGTAGTTCGCGGTGCCGCCTGTGATCTGCTTCAGCTTCGCGGCCACGACGGCCTTCTGATCGGCGTTCATGCCCTCGCAGTGCTTCATCATGGTGCGGTTGACCAGTTCCGCCAGCGGAATTCCTTCCGTATCGGAACCGGGCGCTTCGGCAGGCTTTGCCGGTTTGATCACAGGCTTGTCCTGACCCTCAGCGTCCGCGCCTTCCAGCCAGGCTCTGACCTTCGCGCCGGTGTCCGGGTTGATGGTAAAGAATTGCCCGTCGAACACGCCGGTACGATCCTTGGTGGCGCTGGCCACATGATCCTGGCTCAATTCGAAGAACACCGTCACCTCATACTCGATGCCATCCCTGAAAACAGGCGCCATGCCGACCTTCTTCGGGCTCTTCTTCCCGTTGCCGTTGTCCTCGATCACGTATTCCGTCTTGGTGCGCAGCGTGATCGCGACGTGCATCGGGCACTGGAGCACGCGGTCTACCAGCTTGTTGTGCTGCGGTGTCACCTCGCGCCACGCGGTGTAGCTGTTGCCGCTGCGCTTGGCGATGTTGCTCTGCACATCCAGCAGACCGCCCTCGCCGGACCATGCGTGGGACAGGGAGTCGATGATCAGGAACTCCACGCCGTTCTGCTCGGCCACATCGATGGCCTCAAGGTATCGGGCCGCGCTGAAGGGCGCCTCCAGGTTGATGGTCAGGTATTCACCCACGCGCACGCCGTTGACCACCGTGCCGACGTACAGGGAACCGGACTCGTTCTCCGTATCGATCACGCACAGCTTCTCCCAAATGTCAGCCTCCGCCATGCCGGGATGCGCCGCTTTGATGAGCCCGTACCCCAGCAGCAGGGAGCTCAGCGTCTTTCCACTGCCGGAAGGTCCCGCGATGCCCAGCTTGAGCTTCGCCTATGATCGTTTTGCCTTGTGAATCTGGATTGCCATACTGTTGTCCTCCTTTTCGTTCTGAGGTGTTTCTTTACCCCTCTATTTATAGAGGGTCACAGCGGAGGGATTGAAATTGCAGAAATCGATGTTAAACAATGATTAAATCCAAATCCCCGCTCTGCTGTTGTTTTGACAAGCATTGCGGATTATAGCATACATTCCTTTGAGTGACAATGAGCCTTTTTTGAACGATGGTACGGCGTAAACGCCCCATCTTATTATGGTGACAGGTTGGGAACTATCGAAGAGAGAGGCACAACGAGCAGATTGAAGATTTCATTTCTGAAATCGAAGCCATGCCCAACAGCATCAAACGATTCTGCACCGCCTACCGGGGACATCTGGTCGAAAAACATGATCCATGTCTACGGAAAGATGGTGTTCACGCTGGCTTACGGGCTGGACGTCAAGGTATAAAGGATAGGGCTCCCTGCTATCAAAATAGGTGGTGGGAAACCACTTTTTTTGATCGCAGCTGCGAATCTACTGCCAGAACGACATTTTGGAAGCCCGGTATGACAATTCAGAGGTTATCGATTGCGCAGGGCTACGAGGTGTGATAGACTTTTCCCACAGTCCAGGAAGGGCTGCAAAACATCGCTGTGAACCCCCTGATTTTGCGGAAAGGAGGACCGTGAAAATGCTGACGCTGATTATCATTGTGTGGATTCTCTGGGCTCTTTGCCGGCCGCGGTATGGCTACTGGTATCATCGTCCCCCGATGGGCAGCTTCGGCGGTTGGCATCGTCCTCCGATGCATTACCATCGTCCGATGGGTGGTTTCGGCGGAGGGCACATGGGCGGCTTCGGCGGCGCCTTTGGCGGCGGTGGCCAGACCATGGGCGGCGGCGCAGGCAGAGGCAGGCACTAATCGAACAAAGAGCTCTCCATCATCCGTTTGTGGGTGGTGGAGAGCCCGTTTTTCTTTATGAAGCTCACAGCATGCTTGCTTCAATACAAATCAGTCGTCGTCTTCGCCGTATCCGTATACCGTGTTCCTGTGCCCACAGTAAGGGCACCTTACATACGCCGTGGGGTTATCGCCGTCCTCCCAGGGGAGAACCAGCACTCCGCGATCCAGTGACTGTCCGCAATTCTCGCACTCCATTTGATACACCTCATTTCTGGCGTTTGGCCTGTTTGGGAGCAGGCTTGTACTTCGCGCTGTAGGCACAGGCATCAGGGTCATTCATCAACCAGCCGTATCGCTGGAGGAATTCTAGCTTCCAATCAGCTGTGTTATAGCGCTCCTCCTCGCGCTTGCCAAGGATCCGCTCGTTTTCTCGGCCATTGAAAAACCGCTCAGATTGGCCTTGACGATACGAGATGGGGATGCCGTCCTTTATGTACTTTCCGCAGTAAACGCTCCGGTAACCCCGATACTCGCGCTCGTCGCCGACCATTCCGTCCAGCGTACCGCTTTTGAGCTTGGCTAACAGCGCTCGTTCCTCATCCGTCATGCAACAGCACCGCCCTTGATATAGGCCTCAACCCAGGTCTGGCCGTCCTTCAGGTCGAAACCGTGAGCCGCCGCCGTTGCGATTTTCTCTGGAGAGGCATGCCATCCAGGGTGGAGGTCACGGATATGAGGATCGACTTCAAACGAAATCAGACTGGCGCGTCGGGTGATGGTAACCGTTTCCTCGATGGCGGGTTCGATGGCCTGAGCCACGGGCTTTACTGCTTCAACCACGGGATGAATGTCCTGCGGTTTGGGGGTGTGGGCGACGGGGACTTTCACCACTGCCTTTGTGGGCTGCTCGATGCTCTTCCGCAGGGAGCACCAGAATGCTTTCAGGACTTCCTTGTTTCTAATGCCGACGATGATGGCGATCAGTCCAACGACGCTGATGCCGGCGATGGCCAGCGCCTTTTTGTGGGTCTTAACCCACTTGATGAATTTGCGGTGTTCTTTCATTTCAATTCCTCCGTTTCTTCGTCGTGCCCCTCGTCCAGGGCAAGGTGCACGGCGAACGCATGAGTTAACAGGCCATCAAATATATTACAAAAGTATTACCAAAAGGATTTTTCACCCCTGATGTCGAAGAAAGACATAGAGGTGAAAAGAGATGAGCGAATACTTTGAAGGGATGACAGACCCGAGGC